>DASXUF010000169.1 GCA_036504975.1 Candidatus Binatia bacterium
CTCCAACAACGCCTTGAAGCCCGCTTCTCTTCTTCCGACCCAGTCGGCGATGATCACCGGCGCCTTGGCTTCGCAGAGCCAGCGAACCGTTTTCTCGAAGCCCTCTTCCGGCGCCTGCAGCGGCAGCGGCGCGGGATAGCGGTCGAGCGACGGAAACGGAATCTCGCCGTCGAGCTTTTTCTCCTGCACCTCGCTGTCCCAGCAGAGATAAACCGGGCCCATCGGATCGGTCGTCGCCAGCCGGTAGGCGCGAATGAAGGCGTCCGGCACCGCCTCGACGCTGCCGGGTTGATCGTCCCACTTGACGAAGTCGCGGACGAAGTTTCCCTGCACCAACGCCGTGTGCACCCAGTCGATCCACGGCCGGCGCAGCGCCGTGTCCATCGGTCCGGTGCCGCCCATGACGATCACGGGCAGGCGGTCGCACCAGGCGTTGTAGATCGCCATCGCCGCATGCTGCAAGCCGACGATGTTGTGCACCGCCGCGGCCATCGGCCTCCCTTTGGCGCGCGCGTAGCCGTGCGCGAGGGCCACGGTCATCTCTTCGTGCGGGCACAGAATCATCTCCGGCATCCGGTTGCCGCCGTAATTCACCAGCGAGTCGTGCAAACCGCGAAACGTCGCGCCCGGGTTCAGGGCGATGTACTCGATGTCAAAAGCCTTTAACATGTCGACGATCACGTCCGATCCGTACTGCGCGCGCGGCTTCTCGGCCATTCTGGCTGCTTTACTCATCCCAATGGCTCCTTCTGGAACGATTGATTCTAATTTCTTGCAAGGCACCATATTCCAAGAGCCGCGTTGCCGCAAGAGAACGGCGCGCGGATGCTTCCCCTCGCATTGACGAATCTCGCGCCAGGAAGTAAGTTCCGCTGAAGAAGGAGCGCGCTCATGAAAAAAGAGAAAGTCTACGACGACCTGCTCGCCGCCATCGAGGCCGATCGGTCGGAGCTGGTCGATCTCTCTCTCAAGCTCGGCAACACGACGAGCTTCCACGGCAAGGAAAGAAAAGTGGGCGAAGCGGTGCTCGCCTGGCTCAAGGAATGCGGCATTGACGGCTCGCTTCAGTTCATCACCGAAGAAAGCGTCAACGCCGTCGCGACGATTCCCGGGAGCGGCGACGGGACGAGCCTGATCCTCAACGCGCATATGGACACCGGACCCGAGCTGGGAACGGATGCGACCGAGGCGGATAAAACAATCGAAGGCGCGTGGACCGAGGGCGATCTCATCTTCGGCCGCGGCGTGATCAACGACAAGGCGCAGCTTTGCGCCATCATGATCGCGGCGCGGGCGATCAAGCGCGCCGGCATTCGCCTCGGCGGCGACCTCACGATCACGGCGGTGGCGTTCGAGACCGGCGCGCCGTCCATCGACGATTATCAGGGCGTCAATCATCCCGGCGAGGGGTTCGGCACCAAGTGGGCGGTCGATCGCGGCGTCACCGCCGACTACGCGCTTGTCGGCGAGACTTCGGGCTTCGGCATCGTGCGCGCCGAATGCGGCGCGGTCTGGCTCAAAATCCGCGTGAAGGGACGCGAAGTCTACACGCCGCGCTACGAGCGCGGCGCATCGATCCACGAAAATCCCAACGCCTTCGCCAAGGCGGCGCACGTAATTATGGCACTTGAGGAATGGGCCGTGCGGTACCAGCAAAAAGAGAAATTGGAGTTCGAGGGCGGCGCCATCATCCCGAAAGCGCAGATCATGAACGTTCACGGCGCCAACGCCAACGTGAGCCAGGCGAGTCCCTTCTGCGATATTTACATGGACATCCGGCTGGTTCCGGGCAGAAAGCCGGAAGCCGTCAAGAAAGACGTCGAGCGCGCCGTGCGGGCTTTGGGCATCGACTGCGAGGTCTCCGCGTTTCAATACTCGCGCGGCCACATCGCCGAGAACGCCGATGCGCTGATCTCCGCGATCACCGAGGCCCATCGTTATGTTTTTGGAGCCGAGCCGCCGCTGCCGCCGTCGGCCGAAGTGAGCATGTGGCGCGACTTGAACGTTTTCAACGAGACCGGCATTCCTTCGGTCTGTTACGGCCCGCCGCGGCAGAAAGATCCGTACAGCGGCGCGGGCAACCGGGCGATGAAAATTTCCGACCTCGTCGCCGCGACGAAAGTCTACGCGTTGACCGCGCTGTTGCTGTGCGGAATCGAAAAAAGTTGAACACCGCACAGACGGCCCCGCTTATTCGCTCTGCGGATTCTCCCTCTCCCTGTGGGAGAGGGCAAGGGTGAGGGTATTCACCCGGAGCCACCCCTCACCTTTATCCTCTCCCTCCAGCGGAGGGAGAGGAAGCCAGAATAGCGCGGCTTCGAAATTGCAGGAACCAAACGCCTGTGTTAAAAAAATCGCTGCTATGCCCTTGTCACAAGGAGGATCGACAATGCCAATCAAAATAAAACGAACCGGCCATCTCGTTTTGCGCGTCAAAGATCTCGAGCGGTCGAAAAAATTCTTCACCGCAGTCATGGGCCTTCCGCTCGTCGGCGACAACGGCAACGGCATGCTGTTCTTCAGCCCCGACGTGGAAGCGAACCATCACGTGCTGGCGATCCGCCAGGCCGAGGCGGGCGCGCGCATGCCGGAGCCGGAGCAGCACGTCGGCATGGAGCACGTCGCCTATGAGCTGGCCTCTTTCGCCGAGCTTCAAGAAGCGTATCGCATCTTCAAAGCCAACAACGTGAAGTTCCGCCATATCGTTTTCCACGGGATTACCAAGAGCATCTATTTTTACGATCCCGACGGCAACCTGCTGGAGGTCTACTGCAACGTGCCGCCGGAAGTGTATCGCAAGACCGTGCCCAATCCCTACGGCCTCTACGGCGACATCACCGCCGAGCTGGAAGGCAAACAGCCGCAGAAGCCGGGCACCGTCGCGCCATGAGATAAAATCAGAAGAACGAATCGGAAAAATCCGCCGTGACGGTTAGCAGCGCGAACGCTCGGAATTTGCTGGCATTGCTTCTATCGCTGACGCTGGCCGGGTGCGCCGCCGCTTTGCCTGAAGTCAAAGGCCCTCTGGGCGCGGGTGAGGAGCTTGCGACTCTAAACACACGTCCCGGCGTGACCGTGAGGGTTCTGCTGACAACTCCCAATGCTGTTCCAAGGGGTGTATTCCTATTTTTTCCTGGAGGCGAAGGCTATCTAGTAAATACAGAAGACGGCCAACCTAAGAGACTTTTCATCCGTGAGTTTCGTGAGCAGGGCTTTACAACGGCGATAGTGGATGTGCCGTCAGACCAGCCGTATGGAATGTTAGGCGGCGATCGATTTAGAGCCAGTAAAGATCACCTGGAAGATGTGACGAAGATCATCGACTTCGTAAGTCAAAAGTGGCCAAAGCCCATTTATCTGATCGGCCATAGCGCCGGAACTACATCGGTCGCTTATCTCGCGACGGTTTTAAAGGACCATCGCGTCGGTGGCGTGGTTCTTACAGGCGCACTCGGCGAATTGGGTCCCAGGGCAGTGTCATTGGCGACCTTGCCGTTACACACCATCACCTATCCCGCGCTCTTTGTTCATCACAAGGAGGATACGTGCGCAAGCTTCGGAGCCGCCCTTCAGCAACATCGACGCCTCGTCAACAGTCCAAGAGTTAGCTTTATTGAAGTGTTGGGTGGAGACCAGTCCAGAGCAATTGGCTGCAAGCCACGGGATCCCGGTGGTGGGAAAAGTTATGCCCATGGATTTTCTGGTAAGCGCCGCGAAGTAGTTGCAGCTATTGCTGATTGGGTTACGGGCAAGCCGGTTCCGGATCGAATCGGTCCTTAGGGACATACGAGGAAAGGTCCGCGTTGGGTTTTCTTCTCATCGCCGTACTTCTAATTTGCGGCTGCTCCATAGTACAGCCGGAGCTCCGGCCCATAAGTTTCTCCGGCGAAGCGTTGCCCGGGCTGGAAGCATTTGATCAAGCCATGCTCGATTTGCTCGAAGAAAATCACTTGCCCGGCGGAACGCTCGCCGTGGCTTACCAGGGCCGGCTCGTTCTGGCGAAAAGCTACGGCGTCGCGCGCAGGGGGTTCGCACAAAATGAATCCGTGCAACCGAAAAACCCGCTTGCGTATCGCGAGCCTCTCCAAGCCGATCACCAGCGCCGCCGTGATGCTGCTCGTGGAGCGCGGTCAACTCAAGCTCGACGACACGGTCCTTGAGGTGTTGGGCGACGCCGCGCCTGCCGCCAAAGATCTCAGGGATCCCCGCGTCGGGCGCATAACGGTGCGCCAGCTATTGGAACACCGCGGCGGATGGGATCGAACGGAGTCGCAAGAGCCGATGTTCGAAAGATTTCCGCTATGCCCCTCGCGGGCGAAGCGCTTTCTTGAGACGACCATGCTCGACTTCGTGCCCGGAGAAAGATCCGCGTATTCAAGCGTCGGGTATTGCATCCTCGGACGCGTCATAGAGAAGGTTTCGAACAAATCGTATGGCGATTTCGTCAAGGAGGCGATCGCCGAGCCGCTCGGGATCAAGAGCTTTGCGTTGGGCACCGAACAAGGTTCGTTGGCGGACGAAGGTCAATACTTTGCTACCCAAATTCCGGGCGTAAGAACCCTATCGCCTTACGGCGGATTTTCCATGGTAGCGAGGGGTGCTTCGGGCGGGTGGATAACCACCGCCGCGCATTATTTGCGTTTTTTAAACGCGTTGGACGGCACGCGCAAACCGGCTTTGCTGAAACCTGAAACTTACGCGGAGTTGACGGCCCGCCCTGACGCAGCGGACAGTTCCGGCAAGCCCACGTATTATGCCAAAGGCTTGAGCGTCCGGCCGCTAAGGGTCGGCGCCAACATTTGGCACCGCGGCAGCTTCGCGGGTACGATGAGCTTCGCCGCCAAACTGGCCGCCGGCTGGAGCTATGCGGCGATCTTCAATCAACGTCCGGAAAACTTCGAAGCGATGCTTAGCCGGATCGACCGGATGCTGAGCGAGGCCTCCCACAAGGCGACTCCGCCCGCGGAAGGCGATTTGTTTGCGCAATGAAAACCGCTCGACGGAAATTCTTTCCGATTCCGTTTTTGATCCCGGCCCTGGCAGCGTGCGCCGGCCCCGTCAGCCGCATGCCGAGAGAGGTGGTCGCCAAGATTCCGCTTATCGACGTGCACGCGCATTACCCCGGCAGGCCTCCACGCACGGCGCAAGATTTCATTCGGACAATGGATTCAGTCGGGATCGAACAAACGGTCCTCTTCCTGGGCGGAACCGGAGGCAGAGAAACGAGCGATCTGCAGAAATACTCAGACCGGTTCGTCCTGTTTTTTGCGGGTCCCGCTGCCAACGATGCCGTTCGCGCCAAGATTAAGACCGGCGATCCTAAGGCCATCGAAGAGTTGCTCGACGATTACGAGCGCGCGCTACAGTCCAGTCTCTATCGCGGGCTGGGTGAAATCTACGCCTATCACTCGGACCGGCCCACACAGCTAGCGCCCGACTCCCCGGCAATCCGGGGCCTTCTGGAGTTAGTGACGAGATACCGCGTCCCGATCAGCATTCACTGCACCGCCGATGGCAGGCCGGAGATGGAGCGCGCTTTAAAATCTCATCCCAAGGCAAGCGTGATTTGGACTCACACGGGAAGCTTTTTGTCTCCGGCTGTGATGACGGATCTTCTAGAGACTCACCCCAATCTCTACTTTGAGCTGGCGATAAAAAATAAAAGGCTTCGAATAGACCGATATCCCATCCTGTCCGGCATGACGTTGCGCGAGGACTGGCGCCAACTTTTCGAGTCGTATCCGGAGCGCTTTTTTCTGGGCTTTGATTTCCCCGGCACAGGCCCGAACCATGGCACGCCGCTTGAGACGGCGGCGGAGAGCGCCGAATTCTTTCGGACCATTCTGATGCAGCTTAACCCCTCGACCGCGCGAAAGATCGCCTACCAAAATGCTCGGGCGATTTTGGCTAAGAGGAGAGCTTCCAGCAGCGCGTTATGAAGCGATTGTATTTTTGGATGTTGGTCGTCCGGCAAATCTTTGTGCGAGGGTCTTTTGCGCTTTGGGTCGCCGCGTTTTTCCCGGCAATTCAAAGCGCCTGGGGACAAGCCACCGGACCGGACTTGATCGGATTCAAGAGCGGTGATCTCGAGCTCAAGGGGTTTGTTTGGAAGCCGTCCGGCGATGGTCCTTTTCCCGCGTTGTTATGGAACCACGGCAGCGAGAAATCCCCCGGGTCGGTCGAGACCGTGGCGCCATATTTCGTAAGCAAAGGCTTTATCTTCTTCGTGCCGCATCGCCGCGGACAAGGGCGTTCGCCGGGACCTTACATCATGGATGAGCTCAGCGGGGCTGTATCAAAGAGCAAACGCGGCGGCATGTCGGTTAAACTTCACGAAACGCATTTCCAAGATCAACTGGCGGGATTAAAGTATTTGATGGCTCTTGCCTACGTGGATAAGAACCGAATCGCAGTCATGGGCGCTTCCTTCGGCGGGATCCAAACGATGCTGGCGGTCGAGCGCGGACCCGGCTATCGCGTCGCGGTGAATTGCTCGGGTGGCACCGAGACGTGGAGCGGCTCTTCGGATTTGCGCTCGCTTCTCATCGCTGCCGCGAGAAAAGCGACCATGCCGGTATTCTTCCTGCAGGCGGAAAACGACCACGACCTGACTCCGAACCGCGTCTTGAGCGAAGAAGTTCGGAAAAGCGGCCAGCCGGTAGAAGCGAAGGTCTATCCCGCCTTCGGCTTCGGTTTCCGCGAGGGCCATAGTTTCTGCTCCCGCGGCGCGAAGACTTGGGGCCCCGACGTTCTTAAATTTATCGAGACGCATTTCAAATAAGAATGGGTGGAAATAAAATTTTAGTCTAATCACCACGGCCCTTTCCCCATCGCCCAGCGGTCGAGGCTGGCGAGATATTCACGGAAGAGCACCATGCGCATCGCGACGGCGCGCCGCACTCGGTCTTGCCGGTCGGCGGTCGTGGCATAGCGCTTGAGAAATTCCTGCGGGACGCTGCCGTGCTCCGCCTCGTCCTCGGTGATCCGGCGATAGGGCTGTTTGATCCAGTCCGGGACGGCGGGCGACTTGAGGCACATCTGGATCAAGTAGTACGCCACGGTCTCCCCGGCCAGAGAAAGTCCGGCGAGGCGCTCGCAAGTGTCGTTGAGACCCTCCATGGCGTTGAACATCGCGATCTGCGCCGGCAGCGGCTTATAGTCGAACGGATTCTGGCCGAGCTCTTGAATTCTTTTCGATAGGAGCCCGGCATGCGTCATCTCTTCGTGCGCCGATTCGGCCATCGTCGTCTTCACGTCCAGCTCGGGCGTCGTCTTGAGCCACGCGCCGTAAAGATCCGCCGCTCTCAGCTCGTTGAAGAGGCGGCTCTTCATGACGCGAACCCGCTCCTCGTCGCTCTTGAGCGGGATATAGCTATACGCCGGCGGCTGCCCGTCGAGCGTGCGACAAAATTCATGGACGGGTACTAACAACTCTTTTACAAACTCTTCGCTCCTCATTACTCCCTCCTGTTTCTTTTCATCCCTCATCCTTCATCCTTTGTTGGTTTTTCCCTCCAGCTCGCGCAACGATTTTTCCAACTCTCCCTCTAAATCTGCGACGTCGAAGCCCACGGCGCGCGCGCCGTCCAATATGGCGATGCAAATCATAACGAGATCGAGGCACTCCTTCGGCGGCGCGGCATCTCGATGTTCGATAAGGTAATGATCGACGCGCTGCTTGAGCGTTAGAAAGTCGCGCAGGCAGACGACGGCTGGAAGGTCCTTGAGCGTTCCCGTATTCATCGTCGAAGGCTCGAAGGCGACGCCGCCCGGATCGACGAGCGCGATCTGGCGGCCGTTCTCGAATAATAGCACGAGATAGGCGTCCTTCGTTTCGGGATGAATCTTCTCTTCGAACGCCTTCACGTCGCGCCAGGGAAGATGAACGCGCTTCCCCGAGGCGACGTCCAGAAATGTAGAGCTTTCCTCGTCGTAGAGAACGACATGCCGGTGCTGCTCGACCCACTCTTTGACTTTCTCCTTCGCCTGGTTGATAGCCTCGAACATGCCCAATACTAGCACAAAAAAATGCGCGTCAATCAAGATCGACGGAAGGCGGCTTCGAGATCGACACCGCACAAGAACACTCCAAAAATGCACTGTTTGAGCCTTTCTTCCTCGAAAAACGAGAGCCGCATCCAGGAATTCCCCTAATTGAAAATTACCCCGGATTCATTACCCTTTTAAGTAGCGCGTGAAAGCGCGGGGAGGGATGCGTGCGTTACTTGGTTTTAGCCTGCGACTTCGATGAGACTCTCGGCGTCGGCGGACGCGTGGCCGGCGAGACGATAGCCGCGTTGGAGCGTCTTGTGGCCTCCGGCCGGAAGCTGATTCTGGTCACCGGCCGGGAGCTGGACGATCTGCTGCGGATCTTTCCCCACGCGAACCTGTTCGAGCGCATCGTCGCCGAGAACGGCGCCACGATTTACCGGCCGGCCGGCCGGGAAAGAAAAGTCCAAGGAAAGCCGCCGCCGGAACAATTCGTGCAGACGCTCCGCGACCGCGGCGTGGCGCCCCTCGGCGTCGGCGCCGTCATCGTCTCCACGTTCCGGCCTCACGAGACGATGGTCCTCAACACGATTCGCGACCTGGGACTCGAGCTGCAGGTGATCTTCAACAAAGGCGCGGTGATGGTTCTCCCCGCCGGAATCAACAAGGCTACGGGTCTCACCGTGGCGCTCCGTGAGGTCGGAATCTCGCCGCACAATGTCGTCGGCATCGGCGACGCGGAGAACGACCACGCCTTCTTAAGCCTCTGCGAGTGTTCCGTGGCGGTCGCCAACGCTCTCCCGATGGTCAAAGAGCGCGTCGATTTCGTGACCGAGAGCGAGAACGGCCGCGGCGTCGTCGAGCTCGCCGACGAGATCGTGCGCGAAGATCTCCGGGCGCGAGAGAGCCGGCTGCGGCGCCACCATATACTTCTCGGCCACCGGGAATCGCGCGAGGCGGTGCGCCTCTCGCCCTATGGAGTGAATCTTCTCATCGCCGGCCCTTCGGGCAGCGGCAAATCGACGGTGACGACGGCGATCTTGGAGCGTCTCAACGAACAGGGCTATCAATTCTGCGTCATCGATCCCGAGAGCGATTACGAATCGTTCGAAGCCGCCGTGGCGCTGGGCACGCACGACGAGCCGCCCAGCGCGGACGAGGTCCTTCGGCTGCTGAAAAATCCCGCCGACAACGCCGTCGTGAATCTCGTCGGCCTGCCGCTCAAGGACCGGCCGGCTTTTTTCTTGGCGCTTCTGCCGCGTCTGCAAGACTTGCGGGCGCAGCTCGGCCATCCCCATTGGCTTGTCATCGATGAGACCCATCACGTGCTGCCTGCCACCTGGGAGCCCGCCCCGCTCGCGATTCCCAAAGAGTTCGAGCGCTTCGTTTTCGTCACGATCCAGCCCAAGTCGATCGCGCCGGAGGCCCGGTCGGCCGTGAACACCGTCATCGCGGTCGGCGAAGCGCCGGAAAAAACGCTCGCCGTGGTCGGCGAACTCATCGGCGAGACGCCGCCTTCGACGCCGCCGATCAAATTGAGCCAAGGCGAAGTCCTCATGTGGAGAAGGCAGCCGAATGCGGCGCCCTTCAAGTTTCAAATTCTTCCGGCGCGCACGGAGCGCCGCCGCCATCGACGCAAGTACGCCAAAGGCGACCTCGGGCCTAAGAAAAGCTTCTACTTCGAGGGACCCGACGGCAAGCTCCATCTGCAGGCGCAAAATCTTATCCTTTTCGTGCAGCTCGCCGAGGGTGTGGATGACGACACGTGGAACCATCATCTCCAGAGAGGCGATTATTCCCGCTGGTTTCGCAAGGAGATCAAAGACGAAGAGCTCGCCGCCGAAACCGAGCGCGTGGAAGGTATGAACGGCATTCCCGCCGACGAGAGCCGCGCGTTGATTAAAAAGGCGATCGAAGAAAGGTACACGCTACCGGCGTAATCTTTTTGACGAACGCGCGTCGCTCCCGCTCAAACCTTTTTGGCCGCGTTCTTGTGCACGCTCCGGACCGCCCTGCCGGAAGGATCGTTCATCTTCGCGAACTCTTTGCTCCAGCGAAATGCGGTCGGCGTGGAGCAGGCGATCGACGGACCGACCGGCACGGTCGCGGCTGCGTCGGGGCTCGAAAAATAATCTGAAAAAATCTCCCGGTAAAAATATTCTTCCTTCGTGGCGGGCGTCTTTTCGGGAAACCGCTCGCGGGCTTGCGCCATTGCGTCATCGCTGATGGTCTCTTCGGCGTGTTTTTTCAGGTGATCGATCCATCCATAGCCGACGCCGTCGGAAAACTGCTCCTTCTGTCGCCACAGAATTTCTTTGGGCAGATACCCCGCGAATGCCTTCCTGAGAGGATATTTTTCAATCCTGCCGTTGGAGCACATCTTGGTTTCCGGATCGACGCTCATCGCATAGTCGAGGAACTCCTTGTCGAGGAAAGGCACGCGCGTCTCCAGACCCCAAGCGGCGGTCGCCTTATTCGCCCGCAGACAGTCGTACTTGCTCAACAGCGAAAGTTTTCTTACCGTCTCTTGGTGAAACTCCTCGGCGTTCGGCGCCATGTGAAAGTACAAGTACCCGCCGAAGACCTCGTCCGCTCCCTCGCCTGAAAGCACCATCTTTATCCCCATCGATTTGATCTTCCGGGCCACGAGATACATCGGCGTCGCCGCCCGGACGGTCGTGACATCGAACGTTTCCAAATGATAGATGACGTCCCTCAGAGCGTCGAGCCCTTCGGCGATCGTAAAAACGATCTCATGATGGACCGTGCCGATATGCTTCGCTACTTTCCTCGCGTGTTGCAGGTCGGGAGAATCTTTCAGGCCGACCGAGAAAGAATGCAGCCGCGGCCACCAGGCTTCTTTCTTGTCGCCCGATTCTACTCGTTTCTTCCTGTAGCGCGAGGCGATCGCGGCGATCAAAGACGAATCCAGCCCGCCGGAGACAAGCACGCCGTAGGGGACGTCGGACATCATTTGCCGCTTGACGGCGGTCTCGAGTTTTGTCCGGAGTTTTTCCAGAGACAAATTCTTTTTCGGGATCTCCGTCGTCCATGCCGGGTTGTACCATTTGACAAATTCCTTTTTGCCGCCCAAATAGTAGCTCCCCGGCGGGAACTCCTGAAGCTTTTCGCAAACGCCCTCCAAGGCCTTCATCTCGCTCGCCACATAGACCGCGCCTTTCTCGTCCCAGCCGATGTAAAGCGGCATGATCCCGATGTGGTCGCGCGCGACGAAGTAATCCCTTTTCTTCTTATCGTAGAGGACGAAGGCGAATATCCCCTCCAGCAAGTCGAGGAATGCCGGCCCGTACTCGTCGTACAAATAAAGCAGGATCTCGCAATCCGATTTCGTCTGCCACAGGTGCTTGCGTTTGAGCTTCCGGCGCAGCGGCACATGGTTGTAAATCTCGCCGTTGACCGCGAGCACATTGCCGTTGATCCGGTCGAACAGCGGCTGGGCGCCGTGCTCGACGTCCACAATGGAGAGCCTCTCGTGCGCCAGGACAGCTTTGTCGTTGCAATAGATGCCGCTCCAGTCGGGACCGCGGTGACGTAATTTGGCCGTCATCTTGAGAGCCGTCTCCCGGTAATGAGCCGCAGGCTCTTTCATTTCAAAGATGGCCGCGATGCCACACATATCCCGTTATCCTGAAGAGGCGGAAGATATTTTTCAAGATGGGTGAAAACCGGAATGCCGGGGGGATCTTTACTCAGAGCGGCTTTGGGAAAGTTGCTCCCACAAAAGCTCCGCCGGGTGTTTCGCCTTGCGCCCCGCGACGTGCTCGATCTGCTGGCGGCAGGAGATTCCGGAAGCCACGATCTCGACGCTCGGGTCCGCGGCGCGGACGGCGGGCGCGAGGCGGCGGTTGGCGATGGCGAGCGAGACATCATAGTGCTCTTTTTCGAAGCCGAAGGAGCCGGCCATGCCGCAGCAGCCCGAGTCTACTTCGGTGACGTCGAAGCCGGCCCAGCGGAGCGTTTCCACGGTCGGCGCGGTTCCGACCAGCGCCTTCTGATGACAGTGTCCATGGAGCAGCGCTTTGCGTCCGTTGCCGGCGAATTCCAACGAGAGCCTCCCGGCCTTTCGTTCGCTTGAGATAAATTCTTCGAACAGAAAACTCCGGCTCGCGACGGTTTTTGCTTTTTCGCCGCGCAACAACTCGGGATACTCGTCTCTCAATGTTAACAGGCAGGAAGGTTCCAGGCCGACGATAGCCATGCCTTTCTCGGCGTGAGGAGAGAGCTTCTCGACGTTCCACGAGGCGTTATCGCGCGCCTCGGCGAGCATGCCCTTCGAGATCATCGGACGGCCGCAGCAGCGCTTTTCGGCGAGCGTGACGCGATAGCCGGCGCGCTCTAAAAACCGCGTCGCCGCGATCGCCACGGCCGGAGTGTTGAAAGTGTTGAACGTGTCGTGGAAGAGAACGACCGTCCCCTTCTCGCCCTCTCCTTCCGCGCGATGGCGGGTGAACCAATCTTCGAAAGTCTCGGCGGCGAACGCCGGCAGCGGCCGCCGCGAGTCGATTCCCGCCACGCGCTCCAGGAGCCAGCGGTTTAGCCGCGAATTGGCCAGCAGGTTGGAGAGCGGCGCGAAGCGCGCGCCTAATCGGTTCAACCGCTCGATCCCGCCGAAGAGGCGGTTCCTGAGCGGCAAGCCGTTGGCTGCGTGATAGTGGCTCAGAAACTCGTACTTGAGCTTCGCCATGTCTACGTTCGAAGGGCACTCGGC
>DASXUF010000170.1 GCA_036504975.1 Candidatus Binatia bacterium
GCCAAGGGAATCGGGCGCTACATCGCGCACAACTTTGCCCGCGAGGGGGCCAAGGTCGCTATCGCCGACATCGACGTGGAACGGATGAAACAAACCGAGAACGAGCTGCGCGAGATCGGCGCGGACGTCTTCACGCGGAGATGCGACGTGCGCGTGGAAGATGAAGTACGTTCGGTGATGAAGGATGTCGCGGCGCGCTACGGACGGATCGATGTTCTCGTCAACAACGCGGGCATCGTGACCCACTTCGGCTGGGGCGTGCCGCGCTGGCCGGTGATTCGCGACATGGACAAGAGCTTTTGGGATAAGGTCATCGAGACCAACCTCGCCGGGACCTTTCTCTGCACCAAGCACGCGCTGCCGTTCATGCAAGAGCAACGCGCGGGCCATATCATCAATCTTTACGGCGGCAGCCCGCCCAACACGATCGGTTCTTGCGTCTACTCGGTTTCCAAAGACGCGATCCGAACCTTCACCCGTTTCGTCGCCGAGGAAGTGAGAGAATGGAATATCTGCGTCGTCGCGGTCTCGCCGGGAGGCGCGATCGCGACGGAAGACGCTCCCGAAGAGGTGCGAAAAAAAATGCCCGGCCCGGAGACGGCGGGAAATCGCTTCGCCCTCGCGGCGGAAGCAAGTATGGAATTGAGCGGCCAGCGCCTTACGCTCAAAAACGGGCGGTTGGAGGTAGATCCGCGGTAGGGGCAGGCCCCCGTGCCTGCCCGGCGTGTGGGCGACCACGAGGGATCGCCCCTACGAATCTTTGCGCAAGCGAATCCGTCTTCTGACTATGGAACCAGAATCGTCTTGAGCTTCGCCACCCAGGCCGGCTCCAGCTTGAACAAGTCGGTTACGATCGTCTCTATCTGCCCGCCGGTAACCGGCTCGATATCGAGATTGCCTTTCTTCGCCTCCGCGAGAAACTCGGCGTCCTTCAGCGTATCCGCCAATGCCTTGCGCAATATCTGGACGCGATCCTTGGGCGTTCCCGGCGGTAAAAAGTACGGCCGCGTAATCGTCGAGATGTCGTGAATGCCGTACTTGAGCAGTTGCCGCGATTCGTTCGTCTTGGCGAAATCGACGGCCAACGGGACATTGGAAATTTCGGGCAGCTTTTTCGGCATCGCCAAAACCACAACGGATACGTCGCCCTTTTCCAGCCCGGCCCGCCACATCGCCTTCATCGACTCCCACGCCCAGCAGCCACCGGCGAGCTCGCCGCTTTCCGCCGCCAGCTTGATATCCGCCGTCCCTTTGTACGGCTCCACGACCTTTAGCGGCAGACTGAGCGCCGCCTGAAGAACCCGCGCAACGTCGGACGCCGTACCACCCGGTCCCACGCCGCCGAGCTTCAGCGGCTCTTTCGCGGCCAGCCATCTTTCTATACTGGTGACGCCGCTCGCTTTCGTCAGCACGCACACGGGATGGTCCACCGCGGGCGCGCCGATGAATTCGAACTTGCGCCCGTCGAACTCGATCCCCTTCGCGCCCATGATCTGTTGCATGAAGAGCCCGCCGATATTGTTGCCGATCGTGAGTCCGTCGGGCTTCGCCTGCTTGAACATGTAGTTGGCCTGAACGATGCCGCCCGCGCCGGTCATGTTATCGACGACGATCGTGGGATTTCCGGGGATGTGCTTTCCGAGATGCCGTCCGATCGCGCGGCTGTAGGTGTCGAAGCCGCCGCCGGGCGCGAAGGCCACGATCAAGCGCACGGTCTTGCCTTCGTAGGGCGCCGCTGCGTGGACGGCTCCGATCGCTGACACAAACGCAAAAATAATTCCTAGGTACATTCGAATCATAACGGGCCTTTCAGTTTATTTTAGACTTTCCGACCACCCGGAAATCTATTGCAGGATCTCCTTGAGCTGGGCCACGAGCCCGGGCTGAATCTTGAAAAGACCGGCGACGGTTTTTTCCACTTCTTCGCCGGTCAACGGATTCGTGTCGAGCTGCGATTTTTTCGCCTCCGCCTGAAAATCCGCATCCTTGAGAACGTCCGTGAAGGCTTTGCGTAAAATCTGGACGCGGTCTTTGGGAGTTCCCGGAGACACCGCATAGAGCCGTGTGACCGCGGCCGGGTCGTGGATGCCGAACTTGATCAACTGTTTTCCGTTCTCGCTCGTCGCCAGGTCGATGGCGTTGGGCACGTTTTTCAGCTCGGGATGGGGCTTGGGATTGACCTGCAAAGCGATCGAAACGTTTCCCGATTCCAATCCCTGGCGCCAGATCACTTTGATCGATTCCCATTGCCAACAACCGCCCGCCACTTCGCCGCTCTCGGCCGCGAGGCGGATCTCGGCCGTGCCTTTGTATCCGGCAACCAGTTGAATCGGCAGATGAAGGGCCTCTTTCAAAATCTTCGACGTGTTATAGGTCGTGTCGCCGGACGCGACGCCGCCGAGCTTGACCGGAGTCTTGGCGGACTTGAGTTGCTCATAAGTCGCAGCGCCGCTCGCCTTGGTGAAGGCGCACGCGCCGCTGTCCTGCGTGGGCACGCCGAGGTATTCGAATTTGCGCGCGTCGAATTCTATGCCCGGCTTGCCGATCACCTGGTTAAGAACCTGGTTGCCGTGAAAATTGAGGATCGTGAGGCCGTCCGGCTTGGCGACCTTGTACACGTGGTTGGCCGAGATGAGGCTCGCCGCCCCGGTCATGTTTTCCACGATGATCGCCGGATTTCCGGGTATGTGCTTGCCCATATAGCGCCCGATCACCCGCGAGTAGGTGTCGAAGCCGCCCCCCGCGGAAAAGCCGACGACGACGCGAATCGTCTTGTCCTTGAAAAACGTTTCTTGAGCGAGGGCGGAAGCACTCAACGAAGCGAGAGTTAATAGCGCAAAAATCCCCACGACAAGTCGATGCATAAAAGTTTTCTCCTCTAGATCGAATCCTCCAGCCGCCTCATAACTTTAAACTGGAACCGTTGTCAATCGTCGTGCCTATTGCAATCCGGGATCTGTCATTAGAGATCTGCGGTTATGAATCGCGGCAGGACATCGCGCGCGAACCGCTCCATCGATTGCAGAACCAGCGTGTGGGGCACGCTGCCGATGTTCATCCAGGCGAGAATATGACGGGCGCGGGTTTTCGCGGCAAGCTCGCTGAGCGCCGCCGCCGCACCATCGGCGTCACCGACGACGGCGTGCTCGGCGCATACGCGATCGAAGGTCAAGTCGCCCGTCGCCGTTTTTAGCAACCGCGGCGGCAACGGTGATCCGCGACCGGTCAGCCAGTCGATGTAGCCTTTTCTCATCTCGGCGATCGTCCGATAGTAGCGCATGATCCCGTCGCGCGATTGCGCTTCGGCTTCCCTCGCGCTCCCGGCCAGGTGCATCGGCACGAGGAGGCCCAGCTCGCGCTCCGCGCCGTCATGGCCATTCCTTTTGAGGCCTTCCCAATAGGAATTCGACAGCTCGATGACCTGCTCCCGCGTGCGCGTGTGAATCGGTAGGAAGAGATTCACGCCCATCCGCGCGGCAAGCTCGACGCCTTCGTTGGAGCTTGCCGCGATGTAAACGGGCGGATGAGGTTTCTGCACCGGCTTGGGATTGACGACGACCCCGGGGATTTTGAAGAACCGCCCGTCGAACGAGAGAACTTCTTCCGTCCATGCCGCCTGGATGACCCTGAGACTCTCTTCCACAATCTCATGCGTCGCTTGATGATCGGCGCCGAAGCATTCGTAGACGCGGCTGTGCGGATGACCTCCGCCGGCGGCGAAGTCCATGCGCCCGTGTGAGAGCAGATCGAGAGTCGCCGCCTGCTCGGCAAGCTGGACGGGATGGTGCACGGGCAGCGTGTTGACGGCGACGCCGAGGCGGAGCCGCTTGGTTCTCTGTGACGCGGCGCCGAGCACGGCGTACGGCGCTGAGAGCAAAGACATTCCGGGCTGGCAATGGATCTCGGCGATCCAAAATCCGCGAAACCCGAGCGCGTCCGCAAGCTCGGCCTGTTCGAGAAACTCTTCCAGCCGCTCCACCGGCACGGCTCCCGCGGGACACTGGATTTCGGTAAACAGGCTGAATTTCACGGAGCGCGCTGGCTGCGGTTAGACTTTCCAACCTAAGGATAGATCGACACGCGTGCCGACCGGGTCGCGGACGAATCCTTCGGCGAAGCGCCCGTCTCTCGGAAGCGAATCCGCGCCCTTAGTGGCGCCGGCTTCGATCGCCGCGTGCATCGCTTGCTCGACGTTCTCGACTTCGAAACCGAAATGGAAGATGCCTTCCGGCCGCCCGCGCGCCGGCAGGATGGCGAGATTGACGTGGCCGTCGGATAAATAAATCGCGTCCTGCTTCTCGCCGCTCCGGGCAACTTCCTTCATGCCAAACGAATTGCGGTAAAACTCCGCCAGCTTGGGCGGGTCATTAGTGAGAAGCGCAATGTGACGGATCTTGGCCATGATTGTTCTCCTTGTTTGTAGGGGCGACCCTCCGTGGTCGCCCAAATACCGGGCAGGCACAGAGGCCTGCCCCTACATTAAGCTTTGTCCTTTTTATCCGCCAGTCGCTTGGCCGCCGCGGCAAGCTGTTCGATGATCGGCAGCTCGACGCCTGAGCGGCGCGCCAGATCGCCCGCCAGTGGAACGTCTTTTTGAAAAACGTTTCTACCGACGCGCGGCGCCGGCGCCGGCAAAGAAGGATCAAAGGTGTGCCGCCACCGATCGCTGGACCGTGTCTCGTCGAGCCGCTCCAGCATCTCCAGCACTTTCGGAAACTTCAGCCCGGCGGCCTCGCCGAGTCGAAGAGCTTCATGCATGACCAGCGTTTCGGCGCCCGAAGTTAAGTTTTTGATCAGCTTGGCCGTGTTGCCTGCGCCGGTCTCGCCCATGTGGATGACTTGCTTCGACATCTTGAGAAGATGCGGCTGCGCGCGCTCGAAGAGTTTGGCCGGTCCGCCGACGACGAAGGTCAATTCGCCGGCCCGCACCGACTTGGGCACGCCGAGCATGCAAGCGTCGATAACCGGCACGCCGCGCTTCGCGGCAACCTCAGCGACTCGTCGCGTTGTCTGCGGCAGGATCGTGCTGTGGAGAATGACGAGAGTTTCGGGCTTCGCGTTCTCGACGATTCCACCCTTCCCTACCGTACATTCCAACACCTCCTCGTCAGTGCGCACGACGACATCGACGATCGTCGATTCCTGAGCGACCTCGGCCGCGCTATTCACTATCTCGGCACCCAGCGTGCGCGCCGTTTCCAGCGCGGCTGCGTCGATATCGAAGACGGTCGCACGGACGCCGGCGAGCTTCAAGCGCTCCAGCAGCGCGCTCCCCATTGCGCCGACGCCCACCATTCCAACTCGTTCCATCATCGTCTCCTAGGATAAGCAGCACCAACAGCAACCCTGTAACAGCGCGCACGGGGGTTTCTCGCAGGACCGATATGTCCTCGCGTGGCTCGGAATCTCAAATTGCAGATTTCAAATCTCAGATTTGTAATTTGAGATTTGAGATTTGAAATCCCGAAGGACTTGCATCGGCCCGGAGAGAGACTCAACGGTCGGGCGGACGGCATATCAGAATTCACCGGCCTGCTAGTCGACGATCTGTCCGTCGTCGCGTCCGCCGCCGTGCTGATAGACGATCCTCTTGCCCGTCTTCTCGTCGATCTCATTCCGCGCGCCGCCCGCCTTCGCCAGATCTTCAGCGGTCGGTTTCGGGCTGTTGCCAAGCAGGACCATCGGCTCATCGTAAGGATTCGAGCCTTCATAATATTCGTGGGCGGGAATGCTGAGAATCATGCCGGGTGAAAGCTCGTGCGTCTCGTTCAGACCTTTCATGATGCCGCGCCCGGTGACCACGTAATACGTCCGGTCCGAGGGATGGTTGTGCATTCTCTGCACGTCGCCGGGCGGAAAAAAGAGCAGCCACGTATGCAGGTTGTCTCTGCGGAAAAGATCGATCCTGCGTTGGCCCTTCTTCCTCTCCTTGGCGGTTTCCTTAGTGTCTAAGAGCTTCATGCGCACCTCCTTTGGCTCCGGATTCGATCCGGAGCTTGTTGAATTATTGATAGATCTTGTCGATAAAGCCCGACTTCCCCAGCTCGGCGATCAGCGAATTGTCGATGAATTGTTCCGGCTTCGCCGTCTTGGCCGCCGGATTGGCGGCAAAATCGAGCATAGTCTGCACGCCCGCGAGGGACACATAAGGCACTTTTTCCCATGCCGGCAGAAATGTTCTGTAAGTCTCATCAAGAGCATCCGCGTCGGTCAACTTGGTGTACTTGCCGATCGCCTGCTTGGCCTGCTCGGCATCCGTACGCGCGATCTTGAGCCCCTCTAAATATCCTTGCAGATAGCGCCGGACGCGATCGGGATTTTCCTTCAGGTATTGCCGGCTGCTCGCAAATGCCACGTGAATCATCGGAATATTTTTCTCGGTTATGTTCACCAACTCCTTCAGGCCCGCTTTCCGCGCCCTCAACGTCGTCGGCGCGGAAATGACTCCGGCGTCGATGTTTCCTTGCGTCAGCGCAGTCATAATCGCCGGAATGCCGTCGAGGTGCAAGACTCGAATATCCTTTCCCACGGTCATGCCGCCCTGTCGCGCCAGGATGCGCGCGACGAAGTCCGTGGTCGAGCCCGGTTGAGTCACGCCGATGACCTTGCCTTTCAAATCGGCGAAGCTTTTCAACTCCGGCTTGCTGTAAAGCGAAAACACGGCGCGATTGAGCACTCCCAGCATAAAGACGACGTCATGACCGGCGAGTCCCGCCTCGATCAGCTCGCCGCCCGGGTTGCAAATGTCCAGGCTTCCGGCGATGAGCGATTGGGTCGCGGTGGCGGGCAGGATGTATTTGAGATCGACGTTGACGCCGTATTTGCCGAAGAGTCCTTTGTCTTGCGCAATCCAGATCGGCGCAAACGCCCCGCTCACCGCGGCGTAGCTCGATCGGATCGTCACGGGCTCAGCGGCGCGCGCGGCCGCCGTCGCTAGAAGAAAAGTCAGCGCGCACGCGAGAACGCGGAGAGGTCTCGTCGGCGTAAACAATCCTATCCCTTTCATAGCACCCCGCGCCTTTCTTACCATCCGATCGCGTAGCCTTCTCTTCGCGGATCGGCAGCGCCCATCCAAGCGCCGCCGACCGGATCGCGCGTGATCACTTGCGCCGCGCCGAACGACCAACGGTCGACGACCTTTACCTTATGGCCTTTCCGCCTTAGTCCCTCGATAACTTCGGCGAGAACACCTTCTTCCATGCGAAGCTCCTCCGGCAGCTTGTCGCGCGGCGGCGTGCCGGGCATGTGGCTCCAGCGCGGCGCCTCGACGGCGGACTGCGGGTCGCTGTCGTGGTCGAGGAGCTTGTGAAGTATCTGAAGGTTGCTCTGCGGTTGATCGTCGTTGCCCGGCGTGCCGCCGACAGCGCGGAAATCCCCGCCGCGAAAGGCCATGTAAGAATTCAGCGTGTGCGCCGGTCTCTTTCCCGGCTTGAGCGCGTTGGCTTTCTTTTCGTCCAGTACAAAACTGCAGAGACGGTTGTTCATCGCAACGCCGGTGTCGCCCGCAATGACGCGCGAGCCGAACGGGGCGAAGACGCTCTGGATCAGCGAGACGACGTTGCCGTCGCTGTCGGCGGCGCAAAGATAGGTCGTGTCGCCGCCGGCCGAAGCCGCGCGAACCGTGGGCTTCGCGTCGTCGGAGATTGCGCCGCGTCTTTTTTCGGCGTGCTCTTTGGAGATCAAGCGCGCAATCTGCGGATCGCCGAAGCGCGGATCGTCGAGGTGCGCGAGGCGGTCCGCGAAGGCGATCTTCTTGGCCTCGATCATCGCGTGGATCGCGTCCGCCGGCTCCATCCGCGCCAACGGATAGCTTTCGATGATGTTGAGCATCTCCAGGACCATGAAGCCCTGTGAGACCGGCGGCTGCTCGTAAACCGTGAAGTCGCGATACGAAGTCTTGAGCGGCTCCAGCCACTCGGCGAATTTTCCCTGAAGATCCTCCGTACCGATGATCGCGCCTTCGGCTTTGAGCGCGCTGCACATTCGCCGGGCCAGCTCTCCGCTATAAAAGGCGTCCCTGCCTTTTTGCGCGATTTGCTCCAAGGTCTGCGCCAGACCCTTTTGAACCAGGATCCTTCCCGGCGTCACCGAATCCATGACCTTTCGATAATTCAAATCGACCAGCGGAAAAGATTTGCTGAACTCGCCGATGCGTTTGCTCAAATGGTCCGAGATCGGAAAGCCGTCGCGCGCGTAGTGAATCGCGTCGGCCGCGATGCGTCGCAGCTCCAGTGTGCCGTACCTGTTGTGCAGCTCCATCCAGCCGTCCACCGCGCCGGGCACGGCGATGCTGAGCGGCCCTTCGCTGGGTATTTTCGCATGGCCATGCGCGCGGAAATACTCTATCGTCGCTTGCTTCGGCGCCGGCCCGCTCGCGTTCAAAGCTTCGACCTTGCCGGTCTTCTTCATATAAACCAACACAAAGATATCTCCGCCGGGACCCGAAGTCTCCGGCGTGACCACGCTCAAAGCAAGCGAAGCGGCGAGCGCCGCGTCGACCGCGTTGCCGCCGTCGTGCAGCATCCTCATGCCCGCGAGCGACGCGAGATAATGGCCGGAGGACACCATGCCGTTCCGGCCCATCACGACCGGCCTGCTTGTTTTGCCGAAGTTCATGACGCGAAACGGAGAACCCTTGCCGCGTTGAAGCCGAGGATTTTCTCCTTGTCCTCCTTTTTTAGCTCCAGCTCGGAGAGCGCTTTCAAGCTATTCTTCACCAGAACACAGCCGTCTTCCGGACCATAAGGGTAATTGGTGCCGAGGACCATCCGGTCAGGTCCGAAGAAGTCCAGCACGCATCGGAGCGTGGACGACGGATGATCGGCCGTGTCCACGTAAAATCTTTTAAAAGAGTCCAGCGGATTTTCCGTGAGCCCGTACCTCTGGCGGATCTCTTCTGTCCTGCCTTTGTAAATATTGATCGCGCGCTGGGCGAAGAACGCCAGCACGCCGCCGACGTCGGCGACGACGAAATTGATCTCCGGAAATCTTTCGAGCACCCGTCCGTAAACCAGACGCGTCATGGCCACCGTAGAATCGAAGGCCCAGCCGAAAATCAGCGTCGGCATGATGTCCAGGCCGACGGCCGCGGTCGCCAGCGGCGCCGTGGGATGGAGATAGACCGGAAGCCGAAGTTTTGCGAGCCGTTCGTAGAGCGGAAAAAGCTCCTCGCTGTCGAGCGCCCTGCCGTTGAGATTCGTAAAGCAGCCGAAGCCCCGGAGGCCGAGACCGTTCACGGCGCGATCCATCTCGTCCAGCGAAGCGCGGATGGACGATGTCGGCAAGGTAAAGAGACCGGCGAAACGCCGCGGATATTTCCTGCACAGAGCTGAGAGCGCGTCGTTAGCTGCGCGAGCGAGCGAAACCGCCCCCTCACCTTCGAAGCGGTCCGCACCCGGTGCCGGTATGCTTAGAACCTGGACGTCGATACCGAGTCTGTCCATGTGCTCGATCCGCCGCTCAACGTCGCGTCCTTGAAAAGTGGCGGTATTGATCCGGCAGCCGAGCTTGCGGTCGTAAAAATAGCGCATGCCGCTGTGCGGGTCGGGCGGCTCCAACACGACCTCCCCGTTCAACCGGTCCATCTCGGCGATGTAGCTTTCAGGAAAAACGTGGGCTTGAAAATCGATCACCATAACGAACCTAAAGTCACCATGCCGAAGTCGGTCCAAACCCCCTCTTAGTCTCCCCCTTTGTAAGGGGGAGATTCAGTGGGGGTACGCTAGAGTCCGTAGAGCGCCCGCGGATTGTCATCGAGAATCTTATCGATCACATTTTTGCCTAGCTCGCCGGTTTGCTTGAGCGTCCTCAGCGCGTCGAGCTCGCTCGCCGTGTCCGCGTGGCCGTAGTCGGAGCCGATCACGAGATTATCGGGCCCTGCGTATTGGAGAACATAAGGTAAATCGTCGTCCGTCTGGCAGGCGACGTAGATCCGGTTCTCCCGCAGAACGTCTTTGGCCAAGCTTTTTCCTCTGCGTTGCCAACGCCGGGCGATGTCGTGAAGGGCGTAGGGGATCCACTGGGCGCTGACTTCGATGAAACCGAGCTTGAGGTTGGGGAATCTCTGCGGAATGTTTTCAAAGATAATCGAATGGAACGATCCGACCACGGCCAGCTTGAATTTATTGAACCCGCATTCGCGCTCGAAGAAATCGTGAACCGCGAAACTTCCCGTCGCCGAGTGGACGCAGACCGGCATATCGAGCCGGCTCGCCTCTTCGTAGAGCGGAAAAAAATAAGAATCGGAGAGAAGCCTGTCGCCTTCCAGGCCGCGGATGAAAATGCCGCAGGCGCCGTTTTCCTTTGCCCACCTGGCTTCGGCGAGTGCTTTTTCCATCGTCAGCAGCGGCAGCACCGCGACCCATCGGAGCCGCCCCCGCCCCTCTTTCCAGATATCGGCGAGCCAGCGGTTGTAGCTCCGGCAGAGCGCCAGTTCTACTTCCGGTTTGGTCGTGAAGGGCCGTAGGAAGACCGTAGGATAGAGGACCTGGACGTCCACTTGCAGCTCGTCCATGTGCTTGATCCGAGCCTCGATGTCCGCCATCTCACGCGACGCTTGAGGCGTGTCCGCGCCGACGTTGCGCGCCTTACCGTGCAGCCTGCCGTCGATCAGCCATGACTCGCCGCCGCTGTCTTTCTCATTCGGCGTCGCGACAACCCGGGGCCTGAATTCGCGCTCCGAGTCGAGCATGTAATCCCAAGTCCGATCGGTTTCCAGGACGTGGGCGTCGGCGTCGATCGTGGGCATAAACCTAACTTCGGCTCCCCGGTCCCAACAAAGCCGATTCGGGCGTCGAGCGCTCGGTCTTGGAACCGAGCGAGCTGCCGCATTTTTGGCAGAGATATTCGTAGAGGTCGCCGTCGGGCAGGACAAGGAGCAGCCGTTCGCGCACCGGCATCGCCCGGCCGCAGCGGTTACAGTGAAGGAGCGAGGCCCTGAGCTGGTCGAATTGCTTTTCCATGGTTGCCGTCGCGCTCGTTACACTTGGTCCAGGGAATCACAAACGCGAGTCACGATCACGCTTTATGATGCGCCTCCGCCGCTTCCGTCTGAGCTTTGGTCTGCTTCACCACTTTATCGACGAGATGAGGCGGCAGCTCTTCGTAGTGGGAGAATTCCATCGTGAAGCCGCCGCGGCCGCTGGTCATGGCGTTCAAGTCCTGCGAGTACTTCAACACCTCGGCCATGGGGACCCGGGCTTTGATGACTTCGGTATGGCCGCGGGTCTCCATACCTTCCACTTTGCCGCGCCGGCTGTTCAAATCGCCGATCACCGCACCCATGCTCTCGTCGGGGACGGTGATGTCCATGTGCATGATCGGCTCGAGAATGATGGGCTTGGCTTTGTCCACGGCGGCTTTGAAGCCCAGCGACGCGGCGATCTTGAACGCCATGTCGGATGAATCGACGTCGTGGTACGAGCCGTCGTACAGCGTCGCCCTAACATCGACCATCTGATATCCCGCGAGGTGTCCTTCGGCCATCGCTTCGCGGATGCCTTTTTCCACCGCGGGGATATAGTTTCGCGGAATCGCGCCGCCCACGATGTTATCCACGAACTCGAATCCCTTGCCGCGCGGCAGCGGCTCGATCTTGATCCAGGTGTCGCCGTATTGTCCCCTGCCGCCGGATTGCTTCTTCAGCTTTCCCTGCGAGCTGGCGCTCGCTTTAATAGTCTCCTTGTAAGGTACCTTGGGCGCTTTTAATTCCACTTCCGCGCCGTATTTTCGCCGCAGTTTTTCAACCATGACTTCGATATGGAGCTGCCCCATGCCGGAGAGGATAAATTCCCTCGTTTGCGTGTCGCGATGCATCTCGATCGTCGGGTCCTCTTCCATCAGCTTGTGCAACCCTTGCGATAGTTTTTCCTCGTCGGCTTTGGTCTTGGGCTCGAGCGCGAACGATATCAGATGGGTGAAATGGCTGAGGCCGTCGAATTGAACCGGTGCTCTTTCGTCGCACAGCGTATCGCCGGAAGAAACGTCTTTTGGCTTGGCGGCGGCAACGATCTCGCCTGCGACCGCTTCGTGCACGCCCTCCTGTTTCTTTCCCTCGAGCCTGAACAGGTGACCGATCTTCTCTTTGCCCTGCTTGTTGGGATTGTACAGGGTCATGTCCGTCGCGATCTTTCCCGAGACGACGCGCATGATCGAAAGCTTGCCCGCAAACGGGTCGATCAGCGTCTTGAACACGTACGCGGAAGCCGGCGCGGCCGGATCCGGCGCCCGAGTTTCAGTATCGCCCGTCACCGGATTCTTGCCCGTAAACGCGCCCTCTTCCGGCGGCGACGGCAGATAATCGATGATGGCGTCGAGAAGCTGCGCGACGCCGATCTGGCGAAAAGCCGAGCCATAGAAAACAGGAAACAGCTTGCCTTTGAGAACCGCCGCCCGGATTCCGCACTTCAGCTCTTCCATGGGAAGATCCTGCGCCTCCAAATATTTCTCCAGGAGCGCGTCGTCGGTCTCGGCCACGCTCTCCATCAGCAGAACGCGCGCCTCTTTCGCCCGGTCGGCAAGGTCCGCCGGAATCTCCGTCTCCTTGAATTTTCCACTGTCACCCTCGAAAACCAAAGCTTTCATCGTGACGAGATCGACGATACCCTTGAAGCCTTCTTCCGCTCCGATGGGAAGCTGGATCTCCACGCCTTTCGTCTCGAGCCCGGAGAAGATCGCCTCCAGCCCCTCGCGAACGTTCGCCTTCTCCCGTTCCATCTTGCCGATGAAAATAAGCCGGCTGATGTTTTGCTCGTTGGCGCGCTCCCAGAGTCTTTCGGTCTCGACTCTGAGGCCGGCCGACGGGCTGAGAAGCAGCACCGCGCCGCGAAACGCGCGCATGCTGTTCAGCGTGTCGGGGAGAAAAGTCGCGTATCCCGGGGTATCGATCAGATACACGCTGGACTTTTTCCAGGGCACCGAGTGGAACGCAGTAGAGAGCGAGATGTGCCGGTGGACCTCCTCCGGCTCGAAATCGAGAATCGAAGTTCCGTCCGCGACACGGCCGGCCCGTTGCGTCGCCCCGGCGGCGAAGAGCATCGCCTCCCCAAGGGAGGTCTTGCCGACCCCGCCGTGACCCAAGATGCCGACGTTGCGCAGCTTGTCTGTTTCCATCATCTGCCGCCGACCTCCTTTTTGAGTTCTTGCGGTCTCTTCTTCAGATCCTGGAGTGAATTTCTCTGGTGAATGATTCTGAGGCCGTCGAGCGTGAGAAACTCGTCCACCTCGTCGATAAACGAGCACTCGGGCGCTATGACGCTCGCCAGCCCTCCGGTCGCGACGACTCGCGCTCGCGTGCGGCTCTCCTTTTGCATTCGCTCGACGATGCCGTCCACCAGGCCGACGTAGCCGTAAAAAACGCCCGACTGGATCGAGTGCACCGGATTCTTGCCGACGATCTCCTTCGGCTTGACGATCTCCACCCGCGGGAGCTTCGAAGCCCGCTGAAACAGCGCCTCGACCGATATCAGCAGGCCGGGCGCGATCGAGCCGCCGACGTACTCGCCTTTCTTGGAAATGAAATCGAACGTCGTGGCGGTGCCGAAATCGACCGCGATACAGCAGTCATGATATCTTTCGTACGCGGCGACACCGTTGCAGATGCGGTCCGCGCCGACTTCCTTGGGATTGTCGTAGAGAATGGGCATGCCGGTCTTGACCCCCGGGCCGACGACCAGCGGCTTGACCCCGAAAAACCTTTCTCCCAACTCCTGGATCATGCTCATCATCGGCGGCACCACGCAGGAAGCGATGATGGCATCGACCTGGCCGCAGGCGATGCCGCCGGAGGAAGCCAGATGAGAGATGATGACGCCGTACTCGTCGGCGGTCCGCTCCGCCTGGGTGACAAGGCGCCAGTGGGTGACGAGCTTTTCGCCGTCGTAAATCCCCAAGACGATATTGCTGTTGCCGATATCGATCGCCAGAAGCATGGTTCGCTCACGATTCGATCGGAATAACCTCGCCCGCGATAATTTTCCTCAACGCGCCGCTCTCCTCTTCCAAAATCAGGGCGCCGTCGCCGTCGATTCCCCTGGCGATCCCCGACAAACGCTGATCCGCTATTTCCACCGCTACCTTTCGGTTCCGGAGGTCGAAGAAGCCCTCCCAGCGACCAGCGATCCAGGGAAATCCCTTATCCTCCAATTCCCCATAGCATCTGTCTAGGTCGTTAATCAATTGCCCCGCGAATAGGGTCCGGTCGATCGGCTTTCCCGTCAGGATGAGCAGCGACGTGGCGCGCTCGCGGAGCGCTTCGGAAATCGATTCAGCCGGCAGGTTAAGATTGACGCCGATGCCGATGACAACGAAGTGAACCCGATCCGTTTCGCAAGAGGACTCGGTCAGGATCCCGGCCAGTTTCTTTCCGCCGACCAGGATATCGTTGGGCCACTTGATCGACGGCGGCGTCGCGAGAAAGGATTGCACGGTCTCCGCGAGGGCGACCGCGGCCATGAGCGTGAGCTGCGACGCGCTGGCCGGTGGGAGCTTCGGCTTGAGGATTACGGAGAGGTAGAGGTTGAGAGAAGGAGGCGAGAACCAGTTTCGCCCCATGCGCCCTTTGCCTTGCGTCTGGCTCTCGGCGATAACGACCTCGCCCTCCTCCCCTCCCTCTTGAGCGCGCTTGAAGGCGAAGCGATTAGTGGAGTCGATCTCTGAGAAGTAGTGAATTTTCTTTGCCAGCCGCCGAGACCCAAGCCCGTTCCGGATCTCGTCCGGGTTTAACGCTTTGGGCTCCGGCATCCCTTGAATCCTTCGACCCTCTCCTTATTCCTCTCCCTTCTAGGGAGAGGGAAGGGTGAGGGTTATTTCACCGCCGTGACTTTCATATTGAAATCGACCGCCGGGGCGGAATGAGTCAGCGCGCCGACGGAAATGAAATCGACTCCGGTCGCCGCCACCTCGCGCAGCGTTTCGATGGTGATCCCGCCCGACGCCTCCACCCAGGCGCGCTTGTTGATGAGGCGCACGGCCTCGGCCATCTCCTTCGGATTTACGTTGTCGAGCATGATCACGTCCGCGCCCGCTTCGAGAGCTTCGCGCACCTGGCCGAGGTTCTCGCACTCCACTTCCACCTTGGCCATGAAAGGTGATTGTTCGCGAACTTGCCGGACCGCCCCAGCGATCGACCCCGCGGCGACGATGTGATTGTCTTTCACGAGCGCCGCGTCATAAAGCCCAAACCGGTGGTTGGTGCCCCCGCCCATGCGGACGGCGTATTTTTCCAGCGTGCGAAAGCCCGGAGTGGTCTTCCGCGTGTCGATGATCTTACACGGAAAGTCTTTAACCGCGTCCACATAACTGCGGGTCAACGTCGCCGTGCCGGAAAGGCGCTGGAGGAAGTTCAGCGCCGTTCTTTCGCCCATGAGCAACGCCCGAATCGGCCCTTCGGCTTCCGCCACTACGGTTCCTTGCTTTACGGACTCGCCATCGCGACACAGGCGGCGGACTTTGACGCCGGCGTCCAAATAAGAAAAAATCTTTTCGATCAGGATCAGGCCGGCGACCACGCCGTCGCGCTTGGCGCGAAACAGACCCTTGCCCCGCGCCTCCCATGGAACCGTGCTCAAGGTCGTGATATCCCCCGCGCCGATGTCTTCCTCAAGGGCGCACCGGACAAGCTGCTCGATCTGCGGCGTAACGACAATATCCATCCTTAAGTCTTTCCCTCCGCCTGTTCCACCTCGCGGATCCTCCCGAGGCTCAGGTTCAGCGTGCGAATTTTATCTTCGAACTCTTCCGCCTTTTCTTTTTCCCGGCGCACCACCTCTTCTTTGGCCTTGGAGATGAAGTCTCCATTGCCGAGCTTCCGCCGGACGCGCGCCAACTCTTCCTCGGCGCGGCTCAATTCGCGGCTGAGGCGGGTCTTCTCTTCATCCAGGTTGATCATATCTCCGAGCGGCAAATAGATCTCGGCCTCGCCGACGACGGCGGTGGCCGCCCCGCGCGGTCTCTCGCCTTCGGTCAAGTATTCGACCGCGCCCACGCGCGCAAGCGCGCGCAGATAGCGCTCCTGCTGGCGCAGAAACTCAAGCTTCTCATCCTCTCCGAAAAGAATGACTTTCACCTCTTTGGAAGGCGGGCAGTTCATCTCGGCGCGGAGATTTCTGACGGCGCGGATGATTTCCATGAGAAAGGCCATCTTTTCCTCTATCTCCGGTTGGATCCAACTCGGCTCGGATCGAGGATACGCCTGGATCATAATGCTGCCGCCGCCTTGATGCAGCGTCTGCCAGATCTCCTCCGTCACAAAAGGCATGGCCGGATGGAGCAGGCGGAGAATTTGATCCAGCAGGAAAACCAGCCGTTGACGGACTTTTGTCCGCGCGACGGCGTCGCTCCCGTACAGTCGCAGCTTCGCCATCTCGACGTACCAGTCGCAGAATTCGCCCCAAACGTATTCGTACAACCGCTTGGCGTATTCGTCGAAGCGATAGTTTTCCAGGGCGTCGGTCGCCTGTTGAATCGTCTCGTTAAGCCGATGCAGAATCCAACGGTCGGCCAGTTCGAGATTCTCGTCCGCCGGCGGCCGCTCGGAAGCGACCGGCGCGGCGCCCAAGTTCATGAGAACGAAGCGCGAGGCGTTCCAAACTTTGTTGGCGAAGTTGCGGCACATCTCGGTCGTCGTGGAACGGAGAACTTTATTGTCCTCGACGTCGGCGTCGAAGCGGACGTCCTGCGTGCTGCTGCACTGGTAAAGCAACGCAAACCGGGTCGCGTCGGCGCCGTACATGGCGATGAGCTCCAGCGGGTCGATCCCGGTGCCGAGAGATTTGCTCATTCGCTTTCCGTCCTTGGTGAGTATCGTCGGGTGAATGAGCACGTGATGGAACGGAATCTTCCCGACAAACTCGAGGCTCGTCATGATCATCCGCGCCACCCAGAGGTAAAGAATTTCCCGGCTGGTGATGAGCAGGTGGGTGGGATAGAAGTAATCCATCTCCGGCGAACGCTCGGGCCATCCCAGAGTGGCGAAAGGCCACAGCGCCGAGCTGAACCAGGTGTCCAGAACGTCGGGGTCCTGTTCGAGGTTCGCGCCGCGACATTTCGCGCACCGAGCAGACGGTTCGACCCGGACCATGATTTCGTTGCAATCGCGGCAAGTCCAAACCGGAATCCGATGTCCCCACCATAATTGGCGCGAAAGAGTCCAGTCGCGAATATTTTGCAGCCACTCGATCGAGTAACCGCGAAAACGATCCGGAAAATATTTAACCTCATCGCGCTCCAGCACCGGGATCGTGGACTCGGCCAGCGGTTTCATGTTCATAAACCACTGCTCTTTAGGCAGCGGCTCGACGATCGTCGCGCATTTGTCGTGGGTCGGGATGTTGTACTCATAGGCATCGCGCTTGACCAGGTAACCGCCTTTTTCCAGCGCCTCCAGGACCGCCCGCCGCGCCTCAGCGCGATCGAGGCCGACAAAACGGCCGGCCTCCGCCGTCATCCGTCCGTCGTCGTCGATGACCCTGACCAGCGGCAGCTTATGGCGCGAGCCTACTTCGAAGTCGTTGGGATCGTGGGCGGGAGTGATTTTTACCGCGCCGCTGCCCATTTTAGGATCGGCATATTCATCGGCGACGATCGGGATCAAACGATCCATCAGCGGCAAGACCACTTTCTTGCCGATGTGAGGCTGCCAACGCCGGTCCTCGGGATGAACGGCCACGGCCGTATCGCCGAGCATCGTTTCCGGCCGGGTGGTCGCCACGACCACTTCCCCGCTTCCTTCATGCATGGGATAGCGGATGTACCAGAGGAATCCCTGGGTGGGAACTTCTTCAACCTCCAGATCCGAAATCACGGTCAGGCATTGCGGACACCAGTTGACCATGCGCTCGCCGCGATAGATCCAGCCGCGCCGGTAAAACCGCACGAAGGCTTCGAGCACGGCCTTGTGGTAGGCGTCGTCGAGCGTGAAGCGCGTCCGCCGCCAGTCGTAAGAGCAGCCCAGAGCGCGGAGTTGCTTCAGGATCGCGCCGCCGTATTTTTCCGTCCACGCCCAAATGCGCTGCACCATTTCGTCCCGGCCCACGTCCCAACGGTTCTTTTTGTCCTGCCGCCAAAGCTCCTGCTCGACCTTCATTTGGGTTGCGATGCCGGCGTGATCGGTGCCGGGAAGACAAAGCGCGTTGTAACCCTGCATGCGCTTGAACCGGATCAGCACGTCGTGAACGCTGTGCTGGAGGGCATGGCCCATGTGCAGCTCGCCGGTAACGTTCGGCGGCGGGATGGTAATGCAGTACGCCCGCCGCTCTTCTTCTACGTCCGCATAGAAGTATCCCTGTTCCTCCCACCGGGAGTACCACTTTTCTTCGACGGACTGCGGCGCGTACGCCTTGGGTAATTCCATGGCTATCTTGGCTTTTCCGGTGATTTCCGATCTTCGGTTGGCGGCTCTTCCTCGACGACTTCCACGAGATCGATGAGCTCTGGCTCCCTTCCGGCTTTGGCCTTTCGCGTAGAAATTTTACGCTCCTTTCGTGCGCTCGCAGGCGCCAGAAGTCCGGCCACAGCCGACTGCAACGCTCCGCTTTCGATCGGCTTCAAGACGACGGCCAGCTTGTCCCGTTGGGGATGCGACGAATCGCCGTCGTCGATCCAGACGACCGGAACCGGAGAGGTCTCGATCGCGCGAGTCATTTCCAGTGAGAGCTTATCGCTCTCGCGCAATGCGGCCGCATCGAAAATGAGGAGATCGATTTCTTTGAGCGCGCCGATAGCGGATGGATCCGCCGTCTCCGCCACCTGGACGTCGTGTTCGGGAAAGAGAGAGAGCGCGATTCCTTGCTGCAACACCCGATGCGGCTCGATGAGAAAAATTTTACCCATGAGTGTAGTTATAAAAAGCGCGCGTTAACTTGACAAGGTGCCGCTCCCGAGTAAGATAGGAAAAGTTTCAGGCACGCCGCCTAGCGTGCGAAAGTGGCGGAATTGGTAGACGCGCAGGATTCAGGATCCTGTGGGCTAACACCCGTGGGGGTTCGATTCCCCCCTTTCGCACCATTCATTCTTCTGAGATTTATCACAGACGTTTGAATTTCTCTAACGATCCTTGATCAGGCCGTTGGGAAAGCCGTGATGTGGGAAGCGGTTTAGGCGCGCCTGGCGGTGACGCCTCCGTGAAGACTGCGAGATGGCCGGATGAAGAAAAGATGGACTCTTGCTCTAGGTTTGGCTTTGATGCTGGCCGGCTGCGAAAAAAAATCGGACGAGCCGGCGAAAGCGGCGGGCGAGGGAGATCCGAACCGCGGCCGGGCGGTCTATCTTGCCAACTGCGCCGCCTGCCACAACCCGGACCCATCGAAAGATGGACCGCTCGGACCCGCGATCAAAGGGGCTTCGCGCGAGCTGATCGAAGCGCGCGTGCTTCGCGGGACTTACCCGCCCGGCTATACGCCGAAGCGAAAAACAACCGCCATGCCCGCCCAACCCTACTTGGAATTGTCGATACCGGACCTGGTGGCTTTCCTGCGCTGACTCCTAGTGGAAAAGAACCACGAAGAGCAGGTGCAGGATCACCGTCAGTATAAATCCCGACCAGAGCGCCCCTGATACGGTATCGAGGGGCTTTTTCGTGCTTCCCTGCAAGCCGGATAGAGCGTTCGCTTCTATGGCAGCGATCATCAATCCGGCGATCACCACGAGTCCGGCAATGCTGCCGGTCGTTGGCTCGCCAAAGCCCGGCATGTGCCGAGCTCCCATGTAAAAAAGCATGGGTATGGAAAACACAACGTTGGTGCGCGAGGCAAGCGCCGCCCGGCGTCCGCAGTTGGCGGCTTCCGGAATCGGCTGGCCTCCCTGCGCGGCTTGCGTCGCGGAGGCGATCACGACTTTCTGGTTAGGCCAAATCACCAGCCAAACGTTCAGGAACATGATGGTTCCCAGCGTTCCGCCGAGAGTAATCGCCCAACCATACGTCGTACTATAAAATCCCTCGACTCCGGATTGAGCGATGTAGTGAATGTACATCAGGAGTCCGGCGATGAACGTCCCCATCGCTCCCCAACGGAACCACCAGAGCGCGCGCGGTACCAGTTTCTGAATCGCCGCGCTTCGAACGCCGGGCTCGGCTTCGGCGAAGAACGGCGTCTGAACGAAGTTAAAATAATATAAAAGTCCGATCCAGGTAATGCCGGCAAGAAAGTGTACCCAACGCAGAAAATATAACCATAGTTCCATGATCTTCCCCTCCTTCTACCCTACCTTCCAGGGCCGACGAGATTTTTACTTTATGCTTTATATGAACGGTGGGTTTATTTTGTCAAGGCTAAACTGCCCGCCGCTAATGAGGAAGCTTGCCTTCTTTCGAGCCTGGAAAAGCATCGAAGGCGCTCAGCTTCTCCGCCGCCCTGAAGCGGAGCACGTCGATGAGACGCGCGGCGCGTTCCTGCAGAGATTTTGCCTCCAGGAGACTCTGCTTTTCCACCGGCGCAATGTCGAAAGAGAAGCAGCACAGATTCAACCAAGTCGCCGCGTCGATCGTAGAGTCGGAGAGAATTTTCAACAGAGGCGAATCCTCTTCTTGAATCGTTCCGCGCGCCAGCTCGAGGATCTCCCCTTGGAGTGAAGCGATAGCGGTCGTCTCGACCGCGGCAAGGTCGTCTCGAAGCGCGACTTTTGCCTGGCGATAGGGGGTCTCGCCCAAAACCTCTTCCTCGATTTCGTACTCGGTCAAGCCGTGTAAAAGAATATTGTACCGCCCGTCGGGCAAGGGCGTAACGCCGACGATTTTTCCCAGGCATCCGACGCCGTAGATCTCGGGATGGGCGTAATAATCTTTTTCCCAATCGCCTCTGAGCAGCGCCATTCCGATCAGCCCGCCGTGGGTTATCGCGTCGCGCACCATCTGCCGGTAGCGCGGCTCGAAGATGTGCAAGGGGAGCCGGAGCTTGGGAAAAAGAACCACGTTGGGAAGGGGAAAAACGGGGATTACGGACGCCGGCTCCGACATATCTCCTCGACTGCTCGCCCCGGAATCAGACCACCGACTCGCTTGAGCCTCTGCCATTCTACTAGCACAGGCGCTATACTGGGTTCAATGTAAATTCGGCTTGACCTGCTGTCGGTTCTATGCCATTTTGCCCCGGTACAACGCAGGTCCCGGAGTCCCTGGTGCTGCAACAACGAAAAAGAAAATCCCCTCATTCAGCTTACGTCGCCGATTTGTTAAAGAAGTCCCAGTCGCTCGCCGAAGCCGTCGATCCTTTCAGTTGCGTCGCCGACGAGCTCGAGCTGGTCGAGGAAAATCTCGCGCGATCCATTCGCTCCGCCGAGCAAACTCTCACGGATATCGCCGCGCACCTGATCTGCGGCGGCGGAAAACGGATCCGGCCCATGATAACGCTGCTGGCCTTCCGCGCCTTTGGCGGCAAAAAGGTCGAGGACATCGTCGATATCGCCACCGCCATCGAGCTGATCCACACCGCCACGTTGCTCCACGACGATATTATCGACGGCGCCGAGACCAGGCGCGGCAAGGAATCGGCCTACAAAAAGTTCGGCCTCAAATCGACCCTGGTCGCGGGCGACTTCTTGTTCATCAAGGCCTTTGAGTTTGCCGGCAAGTTCGACGAGACCGTGGTCCAGTGGACCGCCGACGCATGCACGCGCCTCACCGAAGGCGAGATTCTCCAGGGCTTCTTCAACCGCAACACCGACGTGACGGTCGACGATTACCTTGAGATCGTCACGCGGAAAACCGCCTCTCTGTTTCAGACCGGCGCTAAGATCGGGATCTATCAGGCGGGAGCGAATTCTTCCCTGGTGGAAGAAATGGACCGGTACGGCCTCAACCTCGGGATCGCATTCCAAATCATCGACGACGTGCTGGACGTGATCGGCCACAAAGAGCTGCTGGGGAAACCGACCGGCATCGATCTGCGCGACGGCAATCCTTCGCTCCCGATCATCCTGGCGAAGAACGCCAAAGAGCGGGCCGTGATGGAAGCCTTTGAGTGTATGCACCCAACGGACGAAAAAATCCGCCAAGCCATCGACGCCATCGGCCAGGGAAACATCATCGAGGAAGCCCGGGCGCTTTCGCGGCGCTACGCGGAAAAGGCGCTGGGCCCGGTCAAGAAGCTTCCCCCCTCTCTTTACCGCAACGCGTTGAAAAGCTTGATTCAACTGATCACCGAGAGAAATTTTTGATATCCGGCTCGGCCGGTGTCAGTCTTCGTCCTCCCCAGATAACGATGTCTTCATCCGAGCGCCCGCGCGCAGAGCACGTCCGAGGAATATTCGACCGCATCGCGGGCCGATACGATCTCCTCAACCGGGTCATCAGCTTTCATCTCGATACCTATTGGAGAAAGAAAGGCGCGGCCGCGGCGCTCAGCGGCGGCGCGCGGCGGGTTCTCGACCTAGGGACGGGCACCGGCGATCTCGCATTCGCCGCAGCCGAAGCAATCGGCCATGGCGGCAAGGTCATCGGTCTCGATTTTTCCGGCGAGATGCTCCGTCTGGCGATGCAGAAAAAGCGCAAGCACTCGAGCGGGGGAAAAACTTTCTACATCCAGGGAACGGCGTTGGCCCCTCCCTTCGCGGACAGCACGTTCGATGCGGTCATGACCGCGTTCGTCCTGCGCAACGTCGCCGATCTCCGGCTCTTCTTCCGCCAAGCCTATCGCCTTCTGAAGCCGGGCGGGCGGCTCGTGACGATGGACATGTTTCCGCCGTCTTGCGTCCCGTTTGCTTTTTTCTACGATCTATATTTTCACCGTTTGATGCCGTGGATCGGCGCGCGCCTGGCTCACGATCGCGAGGCCTACCGCTATCTTTCCGCTTCGGTGAAAGGATTCGATTCCCCGGAAACCATCGCCGCGATGATCGGGCAGGCCGGATTCGAGAACGTTGCGACGCGGAAGTTTTTAAACGGCGCGGTCTGCCTGCACGTCGGCGACAGGCCGGCAAAAGGTTGAGAGCGGCATGCAGGCCTTTCCGGCGAGTTTCTTGCTGCTCTTTCATCAGGTCGCCTTGGGCGGGCTCTTCGCCGTCGCCGCCACTCCATTCCACGAGCTGTCGCGCGGTTTCTATAAATCCACGGGAGGAGTCCTGTTCGTCGTTGGAGTTCTCGGCCTGGCGGGAAAAGCGGATCTCCACCGCAGGTCTCTCTCCGCCGATCCGAGCCTCGGAAGCGCCGTCGAGCTATCGCTCCATTTGCTGTTCATCTTGTCGTTCGCTCTTTATCTCTATTCGCTCTGGGGGGAGCGCGTCGTTTTCAGGGCGCGGACTTTTACCGCCTCTCTTTTCATCGGCTCGGCCGCGCTGGCGATAAGCGCGCGCAACTTTTACGACGCGCCTCTCGGGTCGCTGGAGACCTTGCTTTACCCCGCGAGCTTTTTTCTCTCGGCGCTGCTTTTGGGAGGCGTTACCGTGGGGATGTTGATCGGCCATTGGTACTTGATCGACACCGGCCAGACGATCGAGCCCTTCGTCCGGATATTCAAATTTTTCTTCGTCGCGCTGCTGCTGCAAACATTTTTCTTCCTGCTGCTTTTGCCGCTGCTTTATTTCTTCGGCAGCGCGAACACCGTCGGCAAGCTTCACGCCCTCTGGGAGAACCACCACCTGCTGTTGATCAGCCGGCTGCTGACCACGCAGGCGGGATCGTTGATTCTGTCCTTCATGATATGGCGGACCTTGAAAATACCGCACACGATGGCGGCGACGGGGCTTTTCTATATCGCCCTACTGGGGGTTTTTGTCGGCGAGATCCTCGGGCGGCAGATCCTGGCTTTGACTTTCCTGCCTTTCTAAATCGCCGCCGGGCGGTGGCGGCTGAGGTCGTGCGTATGCCTTGATTTTCGTTATCCGAAGGCCCTTCGACGTCCAGCCGAGATCGTAACCGACCTCCATGCCTTCTCTGAGATCGGCGGTCTTCTGGACCTCGCCCACGAGGATGACCAGGTCGTAGGCAAACTGGACCTCGCGCCCGCTCTCGGTTCGAACCACGCCCATGTTGTTGCTGGGAAAGAGCTTGCTGATGGTCCCATGGTGAAAGAGGTCCTTCGGGCGACCGGTCTCCTGGTTTTCTTCCGACAAGCTCAGGCCTCCCTTAAGAACTTTTCCGCGCCGCTCGCTTCGCCGCCAATAGGCTCCGCGCGCGGTTCGCGACCGCGGCGATGAGATGCCCCATCTTTGGATGCTCGGGCTCGATGTCGGCCGTGAGCCCGAAGTGTCGCAGCGCTTCGCTGCACACCGGCCCGATCGAAGCGATCACGACCTGCGGTAGAGCGCTGCGGAGTCCGCGATCCAGCCCGTCATCGGCGGCGATCTTGAAGAGATGATCGACTTGGGTCGCGTTGGTGAAGAGCGCGACATCCGCGCGGCCCGCGGTGATCTCGCGCGCGGCCGATCGCAAGGGGCCCGTGTCTTCGGGCAGCGCCCAGCGATAGACCGGGACGGAAAAGACTTCGGCGCCGAGCGCTTTGATCCCACCCAGCAACTCAGGCCGGGTGATGCCGTACTCCTGCACGGCGACTCGCTTGCCTTTCAAGTCTCCTATTTTAGCCAGCGCCGTTAAAATCTCTCTCCAGGTGTTGGGCTCGGGCACCGCGATTTGAGGATTGAGACCGATCTCCTTCAACGCCGCAACCGGCTTTGGGCCGCGGGCGACAAGCACTGCGCCGCCGAGAGACTTTGCCAGCTCGTCGCGGGAATAAACGGAAGAAACGGCTTCGATCAAGGTGCGCGCGCCGACGCCGGTGAGAAAGATCACGAGATCGACCTTTCCGGCCTGAAGGTCGCGCATGAACTCCAGCGCGGCCGTATTCTGTTCCAAGGGAAGCTCGCGCATCGAAGGCGCCACGATCGGCTCGCCGCCGTAGTTGCGGATCAGCGCCGCCATCTCGCGGCATCTGCGGCTCTCGAAAGAAACGACCTTCAGCCCTTCAAGGCCGGCTTGTGAGTTGGTCTGCATCTTGGAGGGATTTTGCGGCCCGCGCGGCGCCCGTGTGCGGGAAAAACCATTGGAGCCGGTTCCTCAGCTCCACGACGTTTCCCACGACGATCACCACCGGAGGACCGAGGCGCCCGGCTTTCTCGACGATATCGGAAAGCGCGCCCTCGACGACCTGCTGCTTCCCGGTCGTGCCCCAGCGAATCGCCGCCGCGGGCGTATCGGCCGAGCGGCCGTGGGCGACAAGCTCGGAAACTATATGCGGCAGGTTTTTGAGACCCATCAATATCACCAGCGTATCGACCACGGTCGCCAATCCCGCCCAGTCTATTTTCGCGCCGTCCTTGCAGGCGCCCTTAGACGCTTCGTGGCCGGTGATGACCGCGAACGAAGACGAAAGCTCGCGATGCGTCAACGGTATGCCCGCGTAGGCCGGAACCGCTATCGCCGAGCTCACGCCGGGCACGACCTCGAAGGGAATGCCCGCGGCCGCGAGCGCCTCGGCCTCTTCTCCGCCGCGGCCGAATACGAACGGGTCGCCGCCCTTGAGCCGAACCACCCGGAGCCCGCGGCGCGCGTGCGCGATCATGAGATCGTTGATCTCCGCTTGCGGCAGGCTGTGAAATCCCGTTTCCTTGCCGGCGAAAATTCTCAGCGTAGCGGCGCGCGCCTCTTCCAGCAGCGCCGGATTTACCAGGCGATCGTAAATGATCACATCGGCGCCGCGCAGCAGGTCGAGGCCGCGCACCGTGAGCAGCCCCGGATCTCCCGGACCGGCGCCGACGAGATATACTTTTTCAAGCTCCATGACTAAGCGCTCACCTGTTCGCGGAGATAACGTTTCGCGCCTTCGATGTCTCTTGCCTGAACCAGGCTGCGCAAGCTGCCGTTCAACGCCCGGCACCAAATTTCCGGCGGCGCGCTTATTCCCCGCTCGCGGAGCTCGCGCCGCACCTCTGCGACGATCTCGGAAAGGATCGCGTAATCTTCGGTGAAGTACCGCTCCAGCTCTTCCCTGACGGCGCGCGCGAGGGCCGGACTGGAGCCGCCGGTCGCCACCGCCACCACCAGTTCGCCGCGCCTGAGCACCGAGGGAAGAATAAAATCGCACTGCGCCGGATCGTCGACAACGTTTACCCAGACCCCGCGCTCCTCTCCTTCCCGCTTGACCGCGGCGTTCACGGCGGCATCGTCCGCGGCGGCGAACGCCAGTTGAAACGGCGCCAGGTCGCCGTGGTGGTAGACTCTTGCTTTGTGACAAATTTTTTGGACCCCGGACCAGGCGTGAAGCCGGTCGGTTACGGTAGGACTGACGAGCGTCACCTCGGCGCCGGACTCGAGCAGTTTTTCTACCTTGCGCTCGGCCACGGGCCCGCCGCCGACCACGATACAAGGCCGCCCTTGGAGATCCAGGAAGATCGGATAATATCCCATCGCCAATCCTCAGATTAAGTCAATCGCGGGGCCAAGTCCAGAGACCAGCCAGGCAGGGCGCTTTGCCGGGCTCAACCGTGCTTTAAAAAGACGCGCAGGTTTCGCGGCCGTACGAATACGCGCTCGCCCTCGCGCAATTCCAATTCCTCGTAGCGCTCCCGCGTCAGCTCGGCCTCGATCACCTCGTCGCTGTCCACGCGGTCCAGCTCCAGGCGCACCAGCGATCCCACGCCGCGCACGTCGCGGACGATCGCCTCGATCACCGCGCCTTCGCGCACCCGGTCGAGCTCGATGTCGTGCGGCCGGACGTACGCGACCGCGGGCGCGTCATGCGCGCCGTCGTGCTCCGGAACTTCGATCTCGATGTCGCCGATCTGAACGCGGCCGGCGTGCACGCGGCTATGGAAGAGATTCACGTTGCCGAGAAAGTGATAGACGAAGGGAGTCGCCGGATGGTTATACACCTCTTCCGGCGTGCCGATCTGTTCGAGCTGGCCCGCGTTCATGACCACGACGCGGTCGGCCACTTCGAGCGCTTCTTCCTGGTCGTGCGTGACAAAGACGCTGGTGATGTGTATCTCGTCGTGCAGCCGCCTGAGCCAACGCCTGAGCTCCTGCCGGACCCGCGCATCGAGAGAGCCGAACGGCTCGTCGAGAAGGAGAATCTGCGGCTCGACCGCCAGTGCGCGCGCCAGGGCGACGCGCTGGCGCTGGCCGCCGGAAAGCTGCGAGGGAAGGTGGTCCGCGAGCCAATCGAGCTGCACCAGCTTGAGAAGCTCATGGACCTTCTTGCCGATCGTGCTCCCGTCGGGGCGGCGGTCGCGCGGCCTCACGCGCAATCCGAAAGCGATATTCTCGAAGACCGTCATGTGACGGAAGAGCGCGTAGTGCTGGAAGACAAAGCCCACATGGCGGTCGCGCGCGCTCCTCGTCGTTGCGTCCTCGCCGTGAAACAGGATCGTGCCGCTGTCCGGGAATTCCAGACCGGCGATGATCCGGAGCAGCGTCGTTTTGCCGGAGCCGGACGGCCCGAGCAGCGCGACCAGCTCGCCCGACGGCACGTCCAGAGTGATATTTTTGAGGGCGGCGAAGGCGCCGAAGGCCTTGGTGACGTTCCGTACTTCGATACCCATGTCGTCTCCTATTTTACCGGCGTTCTGCCGCCGCTGGCAAACTGGCGTCCCGCCTTCCATTCGACAAAGCTCTTGGCAGCGAGCGTGATGAGGGCCAGCAGCGCCAGCAGCGACGCCACCGCGAAAGCCGCGACATATTGGTACTCGTTATAGAGGATCTCTACGTGGAGCGGCATAGTGTTGGTGAATCCACGGATGTGGCCAGAGACGACCGATACCGCGCCGAACTCGCCCATCGCGCGCGCATTGCAGAGAATCACGCCGTACAACAGGCCCCACTTGACGTTGGGTAGCGTGACCCGAAAGAACGTCTGCCAACCGCCGGCGCCGAGCGTCACCGCGGCCTCCTCTTCTTCGCTGCCCTGCGCCTGCATGAGAGGAATCAGCTCTCTCGCGACGAATGGAAAAGTCACGAAGATCGTTGTAAGCGCAATGCCCGGCACAGCGAAGATGATCTTAATCCCGTGCTCGGCGAGCCACGGCCCGAGCAACCCCTGCATGCCGAACAGCAGCACGTAAATTAGTCCTGAGACCACCGCTGAAACCGAGAACGGCAAGTCGATCAGAGTCAGCAAAACATTCTTGCCGACAAAATCGAACTTGGCAATGAGCCACGACGCGGCGAGCCCGAACATCAGATTCATCGGCACGGCGATCGCCGCGATCAACAGAGTCAGGCGAATGGCGGCGAGCGCATCGGGTTCGCCGAACGACGCGAAGTATGCTGCGATACCCTTGCTCAATGCTTGAGCGAACACCACCACCAGCGGCACGAACAGAAAAAGAGCTAGGAAAATCAGCGCGGCGCTGATCAGTACCCAGCGCACCACGGCCGGCTCGGTGGTCGCGCGGGTCGAAGCGAGCCGTTCACTCGGAGCTTGCCAGGTCATTTCCGTCAGCATGAGAATGCTTTCTCCATCATTGCAACGCGCTGCGACGGCCGCTCCACCACTGGAGCAGATTGATGATCAGCAACAGCGCAAATGACACCACCAGCATGACGACGGCGATCGCCGTGGCGCCGGCATAGTCGTATTGTTCCAGCTTGGTGACGATGAGCAGCGGGGTGATTTCCGTACGCATCGGCATGTTGCCCGAGATAAAAATCACCGAGCCATACTCGCCCACCGCACGGGCGAACGCCAGGGCGAAGCCGGTCAGCAGCGCGGGCAGCACCACGGGAAGAATAACGCGCGCAAAAGTTTGCCAGCGATTGGCGCCCAGACTGGCTGCCGCTTCTTCGACTTCCTTGTCCAGGTCTTCCAGCACCGGCTGCACCGTGCGTACAACGAATGGCAGGCCGATAAAGCTAAGCGCGATCACGACTCCCATCGGTGAATAAGCCGCCTTGACACCGATAGACTCCAGCGGCGCCCCCAGCCATCCGCGGCTGGAATAGACGGTTGTCAAAGCTATCCCGGCCACGGCGGTCGGAAGCGCGAAGGGAAGGTCCACCAATGCGTCGATGATTCGTTTGCCCGGAAAGCGGTATCGCACGAGCACCCACGCCACCAACAACCCGAAAAATGCATTGATGGTCGCGCCGATCAGCGACGCGCCAAAGGTCAGCCGGTAAGAGGCCATCACGCGCGGGTCCGTAACTATGCTCCAGAACCGCTCCCAGCCCAGTGGGATCGTCTTGAAAAAAGCTGCCGACAATGGAATTAACACGATCAAGCTCAGGTAAAGCAGCGTGAAGCCCATCGCCAGACCGAATCCCGGCAAGATGCTGCGCCGCTTCAAAACTATAGCCATCGAGAGTTCCGTTTGTTACTTCCGGCCCGGTTGATAGATCTGATCGAAGATGCCGCCGTCGGCGAAATGAATTTTCTGCGCCTTTTGCCAGCCGCCAAAAAGTTGGTCGATGGTAAAGAGCTTCACATTGGGAAACGTGGAGGCATGTTTCTTCGCTGCCTCCTCGAGCCTGGGCCGATAGTAATGCTTGGCCGCTATTTCCTGACCTTCGGGTGTATAGAGATATTCCAGATATGCCTGGGCTACGGCGCGGGTTTTCTTCTTGTCCACGACCTTATCCACAATCGAGACCGGCGGCTCGGCCAGTATGCTAACGGACGGCACTACGATCTCGACTTTGTCCGGCCCTAACTCCTTCACCGCCAAGAAGGCCTCGTTCTCCCATGCGAGCAATACGTCGCCGACGCCGCGCTCTACGAATGTTGTCGTGGAACCACGAGCGCCGGAATCGAGGACGGGAACTCTTTGAAAAAGCCCGGTGATGAACTGTCGCCCTTTTTGATCGTTTCCACCGGCCTTGTTCTGTTCGTAGCCCCAGGCGGCCAAATAGTTCCAACGTGCGCCGCCGGAAGTCTTTGGATTCGGCGTGATCACCGATACTCCCGGCTTGAGAAGATCCTCCCAGTTCTTGATGCTCTTGGGGTTGCCTTTGCGCACCAGAAACACGATCGTTGAAGTATATGGCGCGCTGTTGTGCGGCAGGCGCTTTTGCCAGTCTTGAGGGATCAGCTTTGCCTTTTCGTGCAGCACGTCGATATCGTAAGCCAGCGCAAGAGTCACGACGTCGGCTTCCAAGCCGTCGATGACGGCGCGGGCCTGGCTGCCGGACCCGCCGTGCGATTGCCTGACCTTGACGACTTCCCCGGCCTTTGCCTTCCAGTGTTTCGCAAATGACGCGTTGAGCTCTTGATAGAGCTCGCGCGTCGGATCGTAGGAAACGTTCAAAAGGGTTACATCGGGCCGGGCAACGCCGGGCAGCGCGCCCCCGAGAGCCAAAACCAGAGATGCTAATACAGTGGTAACTTTGGTTCGAAGCATTTTATTCTCCCCTTAAATGACGAAACAGATCGAAATTAATCCCGGCGTTTGCCGGACGCAATCCTCCCTCTTTCTGCTGTGTCGAGAGGCGGGAGGCTCAACGGCGCTACCAGGAGAGACAACAGCGCGGCGCGTAGTATCGCTTCGCAAAAGAGGAAAGTCGCGGGTGATCGACAGGCGAGAATCGGCTCATTGGAATGACCGCCGGACCGGCCGCCCAAATTGGGGTTCGAACTCCGCTGAACCGGCGTGTATCTGTAGCAAAACCGTTGATAATTTGTCTTCCTTCGAAAATGCTATTTTCCAGACGCGGCCTCTTCAGTATGGACGTGGAGACCGCATTCTTTCGTCTCGGGATTCTCCCACCACCATCTACCGGCGCGGATGTCCTCCCCCGGCTTGACGGCTCGAGTGCAAGGCGCGCAGCCGATGCTCGGATAGCCCTGATCGTGCAGCTTGTTGTAGGGAACATTATTCTCCCGGATATAATCCCAAACCTGCTTGCGGGTCCACTCGACCAACGGATTTATCTTGGCCATACCGCCGTGGCTCCGGTCTGTCTCTACCTTTAGGATATCGGTCCGAGTGGGCGCTTGTTCCCGACGCAAACCGGTCATCCAAGCGTGGAGATTTTTAAGCGCGCGATTAAGCGGCTCGACCTTGCGAATGTCGCAGCACAGCTTGCGGGACTCCACCGATCGATAAAAAAGATTGAGCCCCTGCTCGCGCACCATTTTCTCGACTCGACTCGCATCGGGGAAAAACACTTCCACTTTTATGCCATACCGATCGCGCATCGCGTCCATGCAATCATAGGTCTCCTGGTTCAACCGCCCGGTGTCCAGGCTAAAAATCCGGAAGTCCGCGCCGCGCAGACGATGCATCATATCGATCAGCACCGATTCCTCCGCCTGAAATGAACAGGCGAGCGCGATGCGAGGATGGTATGTATCCAGGGCCCACTTGAGAAGCCCTTGAGCGTCGAGCGCTTCCAGATTGTGATTCCCGTTGCCGTTGCGACTCGTTTTGTCTGCTAGCGACATCTTCCCCTCCCGGATGTTAATTGACGATCCCCATATTTTTAATCAACGTTCCGACATCAAACGGATCGGCAGCCTTCATATGTAAACCAAACCTCCGCCGAGAATCCGGCTCTCTTTCGAGAGAGAAATCAGATCCCGCGTACAAAACCCGCGCCAAAGCCTCGACGTCGGGACGAATTGCAGCGAAAGTATCCTCGGTATTCGGCGCCAGCAGGCGATCATTGACTAGGACATTCGCCTCATCACCACGAAACCGCACCCGACCTTGCAGTAACGGCTCCAACTCGATTCTGCGGCAATATTCGAGCGCAGTCATGAACGCCGCTTGCAGCTTCTCGCGGTTGGAACCCACTGCGGGTTGCTTCCGGCTGTAAAGTAAACCCCACCGATTGTCGCTGTTATCGATGCCGACATTCGCTTCGTGAGCAACCAGCAAGATTCCGGTGCCGGCGGGAACATGACTATAGTCGGCCAGATCGTAGTATTCCCCATCCGAATCTTGTATCCAGGAATTAAAAATTTCAATGAAAGACTCCGCCTGAATCGGGCTCGGGTCTGCAATGAAGATTTTCACGTTGATTTTCTGAAGATCCATGGACGTTCTCTTAGGCGCGTTTCGCCTCTGAAGTCGCCGTGCCGCCGGCGCCCTCCGAGCTGATCGTGCTGCTGAGCTTGTTGTAGCAGCTATGCGCCGCGTCGATGAAAAGTTGCGCCTCCTGAAGGCGCTGGAGAGCGGTCCCTTTTTCCATACCGTTCAGGTTTTGTAACCCGTCTCTCGCCTTGAACAAATAGTCCGCGAACGTGCTGCCGGCGTACTTGTCATAGAAAAGCTGTGTGTCGCAAAAGCGTTGCCGAAATTCGGCCACGATAATCTCTTGGTCGTCCGACGCGTCGTAATTCTGCGTTTTCACCAACGCCTGCGCCGCGCGCACCATCGCACTATAAGCCGTCGATACGGCTTTTCTTAAATCCCCGGCGTCAAACCAAATCTGCGCTTCGAACAGCTCGCGCTCGCTCGCCGCTAAAGTGAACTGCGCTTGAGAAACAACTTCCCCGGCGCACTCCCCTACGCCCATATCGTTCAAGGTAAACGCCCTCGGGTCGCCCCAATCGCTGTAGAACGACGGCGAGACTTCATGAGCGGGAACCTGCATCAAATCGTCCAGCATAGCCTTGGTCTCTTTTTTTCCGATTCTGCCGATGAAATCTTGAAAGCTCTCGCCTTTTTGGCGCTCCGTAACGTACCTATCGGTTACGCGAGTCACCACTTCGGGAATTCGTTTTGAAGGCACAGCTCCGATGGCGAGACCGTACGCGCCTGCATTGTCCTTCAGCTTTCCGCCCAGCATGACCTGGAAGTGGGGCACGGTGTAGCCGTTGATGTTCCGGCTAATTCCATAAAAGCCGATGTCTGCGATGTGATGCTGTCCGCAGGAATTGAAGCAGCCGCTCACCTTGATCCGAAGATTCTTCACTGCCTGATCGAGCTCGAAGCTCTTCTCGCTCAAACGGCGACGCAACTCCTTGGCCAGCCCCCGGGATGATGCTATTCCCAATTTGCACGTGTCGGTTCCGGGGCATGCGGTGACATCCACGATAGTTCCGGCATTCGGTTCAGCCAATCCGATCTGCTTTAACGCACCGTAGATCTCGGGAAGATCGGTCTCACTCACCCATCGCAGAAGGATATTCTGCTCCACAGTGGTTCGAATCGTGTCTTTGATAAAGCGGCGGGCGATATCCGCAAGCGTGCGCAGTTGATCCGCGGTAATGTCGCCCAATGGAAGAGTGACGGTGGCGGCGGCGTATCCACGCTGTCTCTGCTTGTATACGTTCGTGGCATACCACGCATTGAATCCCTCCGGACGCTCCCCGCCATTTAATGCCGTTCCGCCCTTCAGCGGAGTTTCGACCTGCCCGCGAACGCCGGCAAGATAATCCGTCCACCCGGCATCCGGTGTTAGCTTTTGCCGCTCCTCGAGGACGAGCTGACGAAATTTTTCAATTCCAAGATTGGCGACCAAAAATTTGACGCGCGCGCGCGCCCGATTGCGCTTCTCCCCCAAGCGGGCAAAAACTCGCGAAATAGATTGAGCCATGGGGAGTAGCTCTTCCTCAGGAAGAAAATCGTCGAATAGTTTGGCTTTGTACGGGACCGCCCCGAGGCCCCCGCCGACGTAGAATTCAAAACCTCGCCGCTCTATTCCGTCGTGTACTTCCGTCTTGGCGATTGCACCCAGGTCGTGCATGCTGGTCAAGCCACAGGGGTACTGGGCGCAGCCTGAAAAGGCCACCTTAAATTTCCGCCCGAAATCTTGCGTATCCGGATGACCCAGCAAGAATTTGGAACAGGCTTTCGCATAGGGAGTTACGTCAAAAACTTCGTCGCGGCAAATTCCGGCAAGAGGGCAGGCGGTGACGTTGCGGACGACATTCCCGCATGCTTCTCGAGTCGTGATACCAACGGCAGCCAACCGCCGCATCAAAGAAGGCGTGTCGTCGATGTGAACGAAGTGATACTGGATGTCTTGACGGGTCGTAACATGAGAAATCGCGTCGGCGTATTCTTCCGATAAGTCCGCGAGGACTTCCATCTGTTCGGGATTCAGACCGCCGAAAGGAACCTTGATGCGCATCATTCCGGGCGCGTCCCAAGCGGTTTCCGGCCCCTTCGTTAATCCTCTCGAAGCTAATTTGAGTTTCTGAATCTTTCGCCCGTCGTGTCGTTGCCCATTGTCGTAGCGTTGGCCATAAATCCCGCGTCTCAAACGAGTCTCCGCGAAAACTCTTTCGTCGATTTTGCCCTGCTTTCTTAGCTCGATCTGAGTTTCGAAAATATCGATCTCGCGTCCGATATCGGACGGCACACGGCTGCCCAGATGGACTTTCCAGCGTGGGGATTCGTTCATCGTAATGCTCTAGTTTATTATAATTCCGATTCCACTAATCAATTAATACCGCAAAAAATTTTTATGTATCAATTAGGCATTTTATACCAATTCCGATCATGAAAGTCAAGATTCCTTTTCTAAGCGAAAGGAGCTATGTTTTGGGCTGCTTTTGCTGGGCAATTCTCCCCTGTAATTCCATGAGAGCATCTAATACTGCTTCAGGTCGAGGCGGACATCCCGGCACGTAGACATCAACGGGAATGACTCTATCAATTCCCTGTACAGTCGCGTAGTTATCATAGAACCCCCCGCTAGCTGCACAGGCACCGAATGCCATCACCCATTTGGGTTCAGCCATCTGCTCATATACGCGTTTCATCACCGGCGACAGCTTTTGGTTGACAGTGCCGATAACCATGAGCAGGTCTGCTTGTCGTGGACTGAAACGTGGCAGCAAAGCACCGAACCGATCAATGTCGTAAGGAGACATGGACAAAGACATGTATTCCATGGCACAGCACGCCGTGGCAAACGGGTAGGGAAAAATCGAATACTTGCGTGCCCAGTTAATCGCGCTCTCTACTCGCGTTAGAACCACAGCCTCCACCAGCAAACGATCTTCGGCGGGACTTCTTTTCTGTGGGCTTAATTGCATAAGGAGACTAAGGAGACTATAACCCGGCGCTCTGAAAATACAACGTCGCCACCTTCGAACGCCATTCACCTTACAATCCTTTTTTGCCTTTTTGCTTGACAATCTGGGAACCTCATTTTACTCTGGCGACATTAAACAACAATGGAAAGGGAAGTCCCGCAAAGTTGATCCCCTGACGAAATCGGAGAAATAACTCATGACCATGGAGGGAAAAAGGATTCTGGTTGTCGAGGACAATGAAGATACCCGCGAGATCCTTCTCTATCGCCTTAAAAGTATGGGGGAATATGAAGTTCTGCTCGCATCAAACGGGAAGGAGGCATTGGAGATTGCAACTCGATCGAAACCCGATCTTATTATCATGGATCTCAAAATGCCGGTTATGGATGGTTGGGAAGCCACCAAGGCTCTGCGAGAGACGAACTGGGGAAAAGACCTGCCAGTTATAGCTCTAACGGCTCAGGCGATGGAAAGGGATGAGGAAAAAGCTTTGAGCGCCGGCTGCAGCGATTATATCGCCAAACCGATAATGGACTATGCGATACTAAAAAGAAAGATAGAGAAATTCTTGAAATAACTAGCCCAACGTTCTCGCCACATCCATTTAGACTTTGACTACGTTGACAGCCTGCGGTCCTTTCTCACCCTGTGCGATCTCGAATTGAACCACCTGCCCTTCGTTCAGTGTTTTAAATCCGTCACCTTGAATCGCACTATAGTGGACGAAAACGTCTCCTCCGCCCTCCTTTTCAATAAAACCGTATCCTTTAGAGTTGTTGAACCACTTCACCTTCCCAGTCGGCATACCTGTTACCTCCTGCTCACTTGACTAATTTGGACAAGCAACGAGCCCAGCTAAGAACCCCTCCTAGTGGCCCGGGAACATAGAACCTGCCCCCAGATTTGAATTTTGCAATACAAAAAGACCAAATCTGTTTTCCTTGGGGTGCGACATTAGATAAATGGCCCCTCTTTTGTCAAGCAAAAAAACTGGTAATTGGGTCGATGTTGAGCCCCTCGACGCAAAATCGACCGTTTTGTTACAGGTTCCTTTATTTTTAAGGCTAGCCGCCAAAGAAGATAAAATCACCGAAAAATCGGCGCAGATGACTTCTGAAGGGCGGCCCATTCTGACCGGGCTAACTTTAGGGGAACCAACCAATTATTGAGAGGGATATTATGCCTAATTTTTTAGCAAAGACTAAGTTATTGTAACTAAAGGATTAATCTAGATATTATACAACTTGTAAACAGCTGTTATAATCTTGATTGACATCGCCGGGTTTTTAAAATATATTGAGCATATCTCGTGATTCGTCACATACTGCCGGTTAGCGTACTGCTTAGCAAACAAACATATGGCGATCTACACAGCCCTCAATAAAAGGGACTGCGCGCGAATTGCTGACGAATTCGGCCTGGGAGATCTAGTCTCCTACACCGGCATTCGCAACGGCTCGGTTAATACTCATTATCTTCTAGAGACGAAGCGAGGCCGCTTTTTTGCAAAGATCGACGAAGTAAAAAGCGAACTGGAGATAAAGCAAGAGCTTGAGCTTTTGCTTTATCTCAGAAAGCAAGGGTGTCCATGCCCTCAACCTCTTCGGAGTAAAAAGGGGCGTTACTACCAAGAGTTTCACGGAAAATATATCTCAGTGAGCAAATATGTCGAGGGGGTAGAGATCTCCTTAGAAAAGTTTACTCCGACTCAACTCGAGGTCGTCGGACATGCCTTGGCGGATCTTCACCTTATAGGAAGGGGATATAAAAAGGGCATCGACAACCGTTTCGGATTCACAAAGATTTTGTCTATGTACCGAGAGGTTCGGCGCCAACTGCCTCTACATCTAAAACATATCGTACGCGTTCTAGATGATGAAGTGGCTTATCTGGAGAACTATCTGGATAACAATCTACCGAAAGGTATCATTCATGGCGATCTTTTTCCGGACAACCTGAAGTTCAAAGGATCCAGATTGGCAGGGATCGTCGATTTTGAGGCTGCTTGCAGGGGGAAGTTGATTTATGATCTCGCAACGGCCGTCAATGCTTTTTGTTATATAGAAGGCCGCTACAGGATTGATCGCTTCGAGCCTTTAATAACAGGATACGAAAGCCTGCGCCCGCTTTCGCTTCCCGAATGGGACTCCTTTCCCAATGAACTAAGATTTTCCGCCTTGCGATTTACCATTACCAGGATCAAAGATTTTTATTTACGAAAATGCGACGAGAACCAAAGGGTTTTTAAGGATTTTAAGGAGTTTTTCGAGCGCTTGCTGATCCTACGAAGAGAAAAAACCGGCGGTATGGAAGACATCTTGTTGGCTATGGCGACAGGATACGATTATCGCAAGTACCAGAAATCAAAGCCCTCAAAATAAACTGTTTCCTTATCGTCGCCAACGGCTATCTCTCATTTTCCACGGCTTGCCTGCCTAATTTTCGGATCTTGATCAATGTATCCTGACGTATTAATCGAATCAGTGAAAAAAATGTAATTAACGCGCCGATCAAAAACAGCAGCCTACCGCCACTAAGAACAACGTAATAAAAATCCATCTTGACTCGCGCCGCATTGTACCTTTCACGGTCTTCGTTGATCCGACGGAGGACCTCTTCGTTTTTCTGCTGGTCCAACTCCTGAAAACTCCGATAGCTTTCCTCCAGGCCTGTTTCCGCCGTCTTGCGCAGCAGGCTTTGGTATTTTGTTAGTTCAACTGCTCCCGCAACCCAATTACCGACGCCCAAGATTAAGAGTAAGAAACCTGCGACCAGCGTGTAGCTGGAATAGATGTCCCGAGCTTTCATATAGATGAACCTACAATAACGAATCTGTCCCAAAACGTCAATTTCTTTTACATTTCAAGATGACTTGAAGTAAAAGACTCGGCGGCTTACGATGAACCAAGATGCGCACTTACGTTATCGGTGACATACACGGCTGTTTGGACGAGCTTGTATACCTGCTCGAAGCTCTTCCTCTCGAAGCTCCGGACCGACTGATTTTCTTGGGTGACTATGTCGATCGTGGTCCAAATTCGAAGGGAGTAATCACGTACCTTCTCCACCGCCAGCAAACCAGAAGCGAAGACATGGTATTCCTAAAGGGGAATCACGAGGACATGTTTCTGTCCTTTCTCGGCCTTCCCGGCAAGTACGGCGATATGTTCCTTTATAACGGCGGCGGAGCCACATTGGCCAGTTACGGAGCTTCTCCGCATCACCCTCAAGAGGAAATTTTGCCCCTGATTCCCCCGGCGCATCTCAAGTTTTTACATGAGTTAAAGAGCTATTACCTGACCCAGCCGTTCTTATGCGTTCATGCGGGAATTCATCCGAATAAGCCGCTCGACCAACAGCAGGAAGAAGAGATGCTCTGGATCCGGGACGAGTTCATCCTTAACCGGCATCTTCTTCCCTATACGGTCATATTCGGTCATACTCCGCAAGAGAAGGTTCTGTTTCATTTGCCTTATAAGATTGGTTTGGACACCGGCCTGGTGTACGGTAATTTGTTGAGTTGTTTGGAGCTGAAACAAAAAGTCCTTTTTCAAATCGCGCGAGGAAAAAAGAAAGTGACAGAAAAGTCGGTCAGGAATCATTGGGGCGAGGTGTCATACTAACCTACCTTGACATTACTTCCGTTCGGTCAATAATAAGGACCTGCTTGTCCTGGCTGTAATCCCAAGGGCATTCAGCCTTTCAAAAATATCATGGCGGTGTAGCTCAGTTGGTCAGAGCACGCGGCTCATATCCGCGGCGTCGTAGGTTCGATTCCTACCACCGCCACCAACTTTAAACTGGGTTTGATGAGCCCAATCGCCGAAAACTCCGCGGTGGAGTTTCTCGTCTAACTAAAATCTCGATGTGACCGGCTAGGGACTAGCTATGGAACGTAAAATGAAATTGGGAGACTACGTCGTGGCCTATCTTTAAGAAGATCGGCGTCTCCCATCTTTTCGGCATTCCGGGCGACCTAGTCATCAATCTGTTCTTCAAGTTTGGCCGGCCCCGCGGATTAAAAATCGTCACCCTCTCTCACGAGCCAGCTATCGGATTTGCCGCCAACGGCTATGCCCGCAGTACCGGCGGCCCGGCGCCATCTGCGTCACGTACGGCGCCGGCGGCCATAACATGGTCAACCCCATCGCCGGCTCCTTCGCCGAGCGTGTGCCTATCCTGATTATCAGCGGCAGTCCCGGCGAAGAAGAGCGCAAGCTCGGAGTATTGATCCACCACCAAGCTAAAGAGATCGAATCCCAGCTCCGTATTTATAAAGAAGTCACCTGCGCCGCCAAAATCATCGACGACCCTCAGCGCGCCGCGCTCGATATCGATAACGTGATCCGTTCGATCTGGCTGAACCAGCAACCGGAATATTTAGAAATCCATAGAGACATCGTCAACCGAGAGATCCCCGTGCCCAAAAAAATCGCTTTATGGAACGGCGAACTGCCTTATCCGCATTCCGACCGGCGTAAGCTCGATGAAGCGGTGCGCGATACGGCGGAACGCTTCAACCGGGCGCGCCGCCCGTTGGTATCGGTCGGCATCGAAGCCTACCGCTTCAAGCTCGCCAAAGAAATCTTAAAGCTGGCGGAGAAAATGGGCGCTTCTTGCTGTACCTCGGTCCTTGGCAAGGGAGCGTTTCCGATGAACCATCCTCTTTTCATGGGGGTGTATATCGGTGCTCTGAGCCCGCGGACCATTCGCGAGAGAGTCGAAAAAGCCGAGCTGATCATCGGCTGGGGATGTTTCTTACCGATATCGAACTTGGAGGCAGCCAGCCGCCGGAGGCGCTGAGACATCGCTCCATCTGGGCGGTCGAGAATAAAGTCAACGTCAGTTTTCACACCTACACCGACGTTACTCTACGCGATTTCGTCCACGGTCCGGCAAGCCGCATCGGGAGAAGGTCATTTGCAGCGACAACCTCGGCGCGCCCCAAGCAGGAATTAACCGCCGTGTGCGGGTTGCCGACATGCTTCGCGAGAGCAACCGGTTCCTCGCGCAGCGCAAGAAGTTCATGGTCGTGCGGAGTCGGCCGATTCTCTTTTTGGAGGGATCGACATCAAAATCAGCAACGACGGCCTCTATCTGGCGCAAGGTTTCTACGCCTCCATGGGCTTTGCCGTTCCGGGCGCTCTGGGCGCTCAGATCGGCACCGGTCTCCGGCCCTTGATTCTTACCGGCGACGGCGATTTTCAAATGACGGGCGTCGAGATCGCTCACGCGCTCCGTTACAAGACCTCCTCACCCTCCCCTCCTGGCGCTACGCCGAGCTAGGAGTCTGCGCGGTAGAACGTGCATGCACAGCGCGGTGAGTTGCAGAAGTTCCTATGATAGGCGCGCTTTGAACCTGTGCCTTAGTCAAAACTTTACCACAGGTACATGCAGACACTCACCGGCGCACTCCCCGCCTTTTTCGACGCGGGGCGAAATCGATTTCATGTTCCAAGGACCCACAGCCGACGCACGTTTATGGCCAAGCACACCAAGCTCCATTCGCCTCGGACTTTACTCAACCCGCGTAAACTGAATTGGCGGAATCCGAGCACATGCTTGATCCAGCCAAATACCGGCTCGGGGATGACCTTTCGCCGCCGGTAAGACGCCATTCCCTCCGGGCTCGCCAGCCGCTCGGCCATACGTGCGCTAGCTGGATAGAACTTCGGATCGATCGTCGCCTGCTGCTTGCCTTCACGACCCAAGGCCACCAACACCTCTACTCCTTTTTCTTCCAGCACGGCAAAGGCTTGCTCAGAGCGATACCCCGCATCCGCTAGCGCTCGCTCGGGCAACCGCCCGACATTTTTCTTGACCGCCTCCATCATCGGCAAAAGCTCTCCATTGTCGGCCGCGTTATTGGTGATCGCGCTGGCCACGATGATCCGACTCTGCCCGTCAACCGCCGCCTGCGCGTTATAGCACTGCTCAATGCCCAAAGGCAACTCCTCATCGGCTTGATCCACACCGAAACGCCTGTCCTCTTGGGCATCGGTTGTGCGGGCGCGCTCCAACAGCGCTTCAATTTTCCGCCTAAGCTCTTGCTCCTGCTCCTTCATGCGCCCATAGCTCATCGCCTTGTGCTTGCTCGCATTAGCCTTAATCTTGGTGCCGTCCAATCCAATCACCCCAAGCTTCACCAACCCCAACTCTCTTGCCAGCCTAACCACCTGCACAAACAATTCGGTGAGCTCCGACAAATGTCGAACCCGAAAATCACAGATCGTGCGATGCGAGGGAAAATTCCCCGCCCCGAGCATCCGAAACGCTACATCCTCGAACAACTTCCTTGCGATCTTGTGCGAAGAGAACACTCCCGTGGCATACCCGTACACCAAAACCTTCACCAGCATCGCCGGGTCATACGCTGGTTACGCCGCCCATCGCCTTCATAAGGAGCATAAAATTCCTGCAAGTCTAGCTGATCGATTATTTCCATCACAAAATACGCCAAGTGATTCTCAGGCAACCATTCTGAAACCGAAGGCGGCAGCAAAAAGTCCTGCTTCGGCTCGTAGGGAAGGAAGGATGTCGGCATCGCTTAGACCTCTCTCATGAGATTTCCCTCGGTTATACTCGTTTCCTGATCACGTGCAAGAAATTTCTGCCGCGCAGACTCCTAGCCCGTCTCTGGGGCGGCCGTGGCTTTCGGGTGGAAACTGTGGCACAGTTGCGCCGAGCCCTCGAGAGGCGGCCAAGAGTTCCTCTTTCGCAATTATGGAGGTCATGACCGGCTCCGGGGACCTTTCTCCGATTACGCTGAAATATATTCGCGCTTCGGCCAAAAAGGCGCAGATCAAAAACCAGGCTTGAGTCGGCGTGTTTTCGCGACCTATACTTAATCCATGATCGATCAAGAGCGCCTCAAGAATCTGCTCATCGAATTGATCCGTATCGACAGCCTCTCGCGTAAAGAGCAAGCCGTGGCGATGCGCTTAAAGCGGGAGCTGGAAGGTCTGGGCGCCGAGGTCTGGATCGACGATGCCGGAGAAAAGGTCGGCGGCAACGTCGGCAATCTGATCGCACATTGGGACGGCGGCACGCCGGGCGCACGGCCTTTTCTACTTTCGGCCCACATGGATACGGTGGCTCCGGGAGAGGGGATTACGCCGGTGCTCGAAGGAACTATTTTGCGAAGCGACGGGCGGACTGTGCTCGGCGGGGACGACAAAAGCGGCGTCGCCATCATCTGCGAGGTGCTGCGGGTCTTGACGGAGAAAAAACTTCCCTGCGGCGGCATCGATGTGGTATTCACCATCTGCGAGGAGGCGGGTCTTATCGGCGCGAAGTGCCTTGACGTGGCCCGCTTACGGGCGCGCACCGGTCTCGTGCTCGACAGCGACTCCGTCGGATTCCTTTTTACCAAGGCACCGGCGGCCAACCGCTTCGAGTTTCTCGTCCACGGTCTGGAAGCGCATGCCGGTGTTTGTCCCGAAAAGGGTATCAGCGCGATTCAAATCGCCGCCGAGGGCGTCTCCCGCATGAAGCTCGGCAGGATCGACGCCGAGACCACGGCTAACATCGGCGTGATCGAAGGCGGAGTAGCAGTCAATATCATTCCCAACTCCGTGCTGCTCAAAGGCGAGGCCCGAAGCCACAACGAGGAAAAGCTCAAGCAACAAACCGCGCACATGATTCGCTCTCTCGAAGAAGCGGCCGCGCGACACGAGCTGAAGTTCGACGGGCAAGTCTTCCGCGCCAGCGTCGAGGCGAAAGTCGAGCGGGATTACGACCGTCTGGACGTGTCCGACGACTCACCGCTCGTGCGTCTGGTCCGCGCGGCGGGCAAGAATCTCGGCGTAGAGGTCAGCACACAGGCGACCGGAGGCGGCTGCGATGCCAACGTTTTCAACAAAAAAGGCCTCGAAGTGGCGAACCTGTCCACGGGGATGCGCGAGATTCATACTGTCAAAGAATGGCTCGACCTGAACGATCTCTATCTGTCCGCCCGGATGGTTTTGGAGATCGTTCGACTAAACGCTCAAAGTTAACAGTTTCGCGTCTCGAGTTTCGAGTGAGCGAAATCATCTCCCTCTCGGAGCCCGAAACTCTGAACCCGAAACATCGCATTAGTTATGGACGGAGAAGAAATCGGGCTGCTGCTCAGGCAAGAGCGCGGACAGTTTCTCGAGTTTCTCAGCGCCTACGAATACAAAAAAGCTTCAGCGCAAAAAAAAACCAGCGACGATTTAGCCCGCGACATCGCCCGCCTGGTCGGCGGCATGGCGAACGCCGACGGCGGCGTCCTCCTCATCGGCGTCGAGCCGGACAAGAGCGTCACCGGAATACCCCACTCTCCAGACGAGATCCAGGCGCTGATCCAATCGCCGCAGACTTCTTTGCGCCCTTCGCTCAATCTTTCGTGCCAGCGAATCCAGCTCGGCAACCTTTTGCTGATTAAATTCGAGGTCGCCGCCAGCTCCGAAGTGCACCGGATCGCCGGCGGCCGGGCATTCTATCGAATTGCCACGGAGAATCCCGCGCTCCCTCCGGAACAGATCCAAAGCTTAAAGGAGAGCAAGAGACACGTCTTCTACGAGCGCCAACATGTTTTGCAAGCCACCCTCGAAGACCTGGACATGGCGGCGGTCGCCGCCGTCGCGGAAAAAGTAAGCGATCCCCGGAACCCTCAGACGGTGCTGAGCCACGCGTACCATCTCATTGATGACTCCCGACTGAAACCGACGTTGACGACGGCGGCGCTGCTGTTGTTCGCCAAGGATCCGTCGCGCTGGCACCCTCGCTGCGGCATCGACTTCGTCAAATACGAGGGGACGGAAAGGCAACACGGCAGCGCGTTCAACGTGGTCAAGCGCATCCGCTTCGAAGCTCCTCTGTGCCGTCTGATCGACGAGACGGTCGGCCGCGTGAAGGAGCACATCCGCGAGCGAACCATATTGCATGATTTGTTTTTTCGCGAACGCCTGGAGTATCCGATCTTCGCCTGGCAGGAGGCGCTGGTTAACGCGGTCGCCCACCGGGACTACAGCTTAACCGGCGCTCCGGTGGAGCTCTGGATGTTCGACGACCGCATCGAAGTGCGCAGTCCCGGGCTGCCGCCCTCCCCCGTTACCATCGAGCACCTTCACCGGCAGCAAAAAGTGCACTTCTCGCGCAATCCGTTGCTCGTGCGCGTGCTCGCCGACCTCGGTTATCTGAGAGAAATGGGAGAAGGAATTCCGCGGATGTTTCAGGAAATGGAGCGACACGGACTCCAGGCGCCGGAGTTTTCCACCGCAGGTTTTGTCTTCACCGTAACGCTCCGCAATACGCCGATCTACGACGGCGCGACGCTCCGATGGCTCAACCAGTTCGGCACGACGACGGTGAACCTACGCCAGCGGCGCTTGTTGGCGTATGCTTATTCGCACGGAAAATCATTTTCCACGACGGATTATCAGCGGGTCGCCGAGGTGGACCGTGACACCGCATACCGCGAGATCCGCGTGATGGTCAAGCAAGGAATCGTCGCTCCGGTCAAGCCCAAGAGCAGGAGTTACCGGATCATCGAGCGGCTCTAATGAATTTTTCTGAGTTGGCAAAACTCGCCGGCAGCTACGTGGAAGCTCGGGCGATCCAGGCGGCGCTGGAACTCGGCGTCTTTGAGGCTCTGATCAATTCACAGGAGGCGGGCGGTATCGCCGCCGCGATCCGTTGCGACGCTCGCGCCACGAAGCTTCTCCTGAACGCTCTGATCTCGATCGGTCTTCTGACTCGGGAAGAATCCGTTTACTCTCTCAACGAAACCTCTTCGACTTATCTGTTGAAGGGCTCGCCGACTTATCTCGGCGGGATGATCCTGTTCGATTCTTCGCTCTGGAAAATTTGGGGCGATTTGGAAAAAAGCGTGCGCAGCGGAAAGCCGGCGCGAACGCCGGACATGTATCAAAGCGATCCAAATGAAACCGAACGGTTCATCGACGCCATGGACTCGCTCGTCCGGGCCCGCGGCGACGCGGAGATGCTCGCGGAGGCGCTCGATCTTAGCGAAGTCGGCGCGCTGCTCGACGTAGGCTCCGGTCCCGCCACCTATCCGATCTTTCTCTGCCGCAAACACTCTGACCTGCGAGTGACTGTCTTCGACCTCGGCGCCACACTGAAGGCTACCGAAAGGTTCGTGGACGCCTCCGGCGTAGGCGATCGCATCAGGCTCGTTCAAGGCGATTACCGGCGCGACCCGATCCCGGACAAGTATCAAGTGGCTTTTCTCTCCAACATCATTCACGGCGAGGGCGCCGAGGAGAATGAGAAGCTGATGGCAAAGCTCTACGCCTGCCTCGAGCGGGACGGCACCATCATCATCAAGGATCACATCCTGGACGATTCTCTGGCGCGCCCAAGCCACGGCGCACTGTTCTCTCTGCTCATGCTGCTCACAACCGAGCGAGGGAGGTGCTATTCTTTTAACGAAGTAAAAGGTTGGCTGGAGAAAGCCGGGTTTCAACGAGTCCGCGAGGTTCCCCTTCCTCCGCCGCTTACTTCTTCCCTCGTGATCGGAATGAAGCCTTAGATCGGAGAGCACGCCATTTGAGCGCTTCGGAAGAGACAGAACAAAACCGGCTCAAGTCGATCATCGACGCCTACCGCCCCATCTGTCTGTGCAACAAAATTCGCCAAGGCACCGTCGTCAAGGCCATTCAAGGCGGCGCCGATAGCTTCGACAAAGTCAGCCGGAGAACCGGTGTGGGAACCGGGCCATGCGGGGCGGCCAGATGCGGGCCGATGGTGCGCGGAATGCTGGGCGAAGAGGTCGCGGCCTGCCGCGACTGCGGCTGGTCGATCCTCAAATCGACCGCGCCGCCGGTTTGCCCGCGCTGCCACAGCGACCAATCTTGATGGTCAGCGGACGCTAAAAGTGGCAGGGTTAAAACCCAAATGGTATGGTACGGGCTGACAGAGGCGTAGATGGCAAGCGCGATTGAGGGCATCGATCACGTCGGCGTGGTCGCCTCGGACATGGACCGGGCAATTCACTTTTACACTTCGCTCCTCGGCTTTTCTTTGCTCGCCCGCTACAGACCGAAGACGACTTACCATCGGGAGATGGCCTATCTCCGATTTCCCGGAAGCTCCGGCGCCAAGCTCGAGCTTTACACGCTGGCTCAGCCGCCGGCCGGAGAGCCGAGCTATGATTACAAGCTGGGAATGAGAGAAATCGCGCTGCGTGTACAGGATGTCGCGCGCGAGGTCGAGCGCTTGAGAAGCGCGGGCATCGAGATTCTTGCCGAGCCCGTCCGCTCTGAGGCTCCCGGCGTGCCGGAAGATTCTCCCGTAAAGCGGCGTACCAGAGCCGCCATCAAAGCTCCCGATGGAGTCATCATCGGACTTTATAGTTGGGGATGAGAATTAAGATGTCTCGAAGCAGCGATGAAAGAATCCCGGTCACCGTGCTCACAGGATTTCTGGGAGCCGGAAAGACCACGCTGTTAAATCGCATCCTCACGACCGAGCACGGCCGGCGCGTCGCCGTCATCGTCAACGAGTTCGGCGAGGTCGGCATCGATCATCATCTCCTGATCTCATCCGACCAGGAGATCGTCCAGATGAACAACGGCTGCATCTGCTGCACGGTGCGCGGCGATCTCCTCCGCACCCTCTTCCGGCTCCTCGAACAAAAGTCGACATTCGACACGCTGATGATCGAAACGACGGGACTAGCTGACCCGGCGCCGGTAGTGCAGACTTTTTTCATCGACGAGCGCATCCGCAGTGAATTCCAGCTTAACGGCGTCGTCACCGTAGTGGACTCCAAGCACGTCTGGCAGCAAATCGATCACTCCCCTGAGGCGCGCGAGCAGATAGCCTTCGCCGATCTGGTGCTGCTGAACAAGATCGACTTGATTTCCCCGGAAGACTTGTCCGAACTGGAATACAAGATCAGGAATCTCAACGGCGCGGCGCGAATCTGCCAGACGAAAAACTCCGACGTCGATATCGCGACCGTCCTCGATCTCCGCAGTCTCGCGCTGGAAGCCAAAGCGCAAAACCATTCCGACGATCACCGCCACACCGAGGACATTTCCACGGTTTCCGCTGTGACGGCGGGCGATCTCGACGGCCTCAAGGTGAGCGAGTGGTTCCGCTCCGTCATCAACGAGCAGGGCGCGAATATTCTTCGCATGAAGGGCATCCTCAACCTCCGCGGCGACCCGGATCAGTTCGTCTTTCAAGGAGTTCACATGCTCTTCGATGGACGGCCCGGCAGGCGATGGGAAAAAGACGAGGAGAGAACCAACCGGCTGGTGTTTATCGGAAGGAATCTCGACGAAGAAAAGATCGTCGGCGGCTTCAAAGCCTGCTTGGCATCGGGGAACGGCCAGGCTTCAACGGGAGTCGATCCCTTCGGCCGCGACCCGCTGGACACATCGAACTTTACGATCGATCAGATACGATACTGGACCCGAGATAATCTTCAGTTCCCGCCCGACGCGCCGATCGTCGTCAAAGAAGTCCCCTGCGTCAAACCCGGCTGCCCGCCGATCGAAACCGCTATCATCGTCTTCCTCAAAGGCGAGCCTCCCCGATTTTTCAAGATTCAACGCACCATCAACGACGTCACCTTCGACGACGTATACAATTTGATCGAGAATCCCCTCCCCTGCTGCTGAGAGAACAAAACTTACATTAAGAAAAGCGGGGTCGGTCGGAGCTTCCCAGTTCTGGGATCAAGACTAAACCCGAGCGACTCTAGAGCAACAACGCCTAGAAGCGAGCCATCGCTCTTTTCGCCGAAGATGACCGGGGTTGGAGCCTGACGGCCATTGATGCGGATAAACGCGTTGCCTACGTCTCGTGTGATCGTCGATCCATCGGCCAGAGTAAAAGTCTCGGTCCCATAGGGCCGGATGCCTACAGACCTTAGAAGCTCCTTGGGCACGATACTGTACAAAGCACCCGTGTCAGCCAGGAGCTTTCTTCTTCTCTGACGTTTAAGGTCGGCGGGGTTGGCAATGGCTACGTTAACGTAGGTCAGGCCCATAACGATTTTTTATAGACAAGACCGGACAAAGTCAACTGGACTGAGGTGCGCCACGCACTCGTCGCGATCTTCCGCGATGTCACCTTCGACGACGTGTATAATCACCCCACTCCCCTGCTGCTGATTCCGTATCTTCGAAAAAGGTTCTTGACCTAACCTGCGCTTTCGCAGTATGGATGCCAACCAGGCACCTAATTAACTTGCCTGGAAAGCGCCTATGGACACTGGCGAGTGCCGGCCTAGATAGGCTGCGGATGCTTCAAGGGATATAGCCAACGACTCGCAATTGTGGAACCGGTCTTTGCCAACATCTGCAGCACGCTGGGGCTCAGGCGATTCAGTTTACGAGGCAAGACCAAGGTGGACACTCAGTGGAAACTCTTCTGCATTGTGCACAATCTATTAAAAATCCACCGCTATGCTCCGGGATTCACGTAATCGATGACGTAGGTGTAAATGGCACTGGCGGATCACGAGTCATGAACAAGCACAAGCAAGTTGAAAAGAAAATTGAGGGCGGGGTTCGTGATTAAGGTCTTTACCAATAAAAAGCCTTTTAAAAACCTACTTTTTCTACAGGCTCGTTAGGCATTTTAGAACAGGAGAAGAGCCGTGCCCGATGCAAGCTGCCTTACGGAGAAGTATTCGGGGCTGGAATCGAACTTATGGACTCCGTGCATTTATAGTTTTTTCCGCAATCATCAGCCCGTATTGCCAGTGTCCGCTTGCATCGCCGCGCCATCCTCAAATGGGCCGTGGTACGAGTCCAGGAAACCGGCTCCCGATCTCAAAGGTCGTTGGAGAGCTCTTGCAGGAACCCGGCCCGGACGACTTTCTTATGCGAATTGGTGCGGCGTTTGGGCTCAATCTTATCAACGCTCCTGGCCGCCACACGACGATGGGGGACATCGCTGGAATACGTCCTGATATAGCCCTATTACCATTCGAAGTTTGATGGCAATCAAGGTGCCGGAGGTGCCTATGTCGCTTGTGTGAACTGGCTTAACGAGATGGGCGTCCCTTGCGAGTATCTTGTGATCCATGCATCTCGTGGTGCGAATATCCTACCCCCGCCAGTTGCGGCTCAAGCGCACGACGTTAGCTGCCAAGCCTTCAGCGCGAAGTAAGAAATTTATAAACCTACCTGATCGCGCGGGGTCAGGTGAGCTGAAAGTTTACAACTCTACTGTTCAGGTCGAACAGTAAAATCCACGCCGCCGCTCGGACCGGGCTTGAACGTGACCAGATAGCGAATCGGCTTGCCACAGCGGTCGATCGTCCAGCGCTCGATGGCGGTGTAATCCGCCGCCGTTGCCTTCTTGACGACCTCCGTATCGACGACCTTGCGCTCGCAGCGTTCCCCGCTGCCCGCCTCAAGGACTTGAATAATCTCCATCACGTCGCCCTGCACTTTCGGTGACGCTCTAGTTTTTTCAGGCACCGGCGCCGTCGCAGCCGCGCACGCCGCCAATACAAAAACGACCGGGAGGAGCGCAAAACACTTGATGCGCCGGACCATCTATCAAGCCTACGGGATCTCCAGGAACACCGGGCAATGGTCGGAGGCGTAATCTTCGTTGTTCACTTCGGGGAAGCGGGGGAAGCGAAAGTCGACGGGAATCGGGCTCGGATCGTTATCCTTGCGCTCGAAGCGCGAGCGCTTCGGTCCCGGCTTCAAGTCGGAGAGGATGTGAGAAAAGCTGATCCCGCGCCGCTCGATGCGAGGAATCTTTCCGGCAGTCTCGGCGGCTAAAGCCGGCGAAAGCAAAATATAATCGAGCTGCGATACATTATTCGCCGACCGGAACCAATGGGTCCAGCGATCTTCGAGCTTTGGAATGCGCTTCAGCGGGTCCACCAAGCCCGATCCGGCAACGAGCGGCTGGACCGGCTTCGACAGCGGCTCGTCGTTCATGTCGCCGACGACCGCGAACAGCTCCGTGTCGAACTTCGAGCCCGGAAACCGTTCATGGACGATTTCCAGCACTTTTTTCGCCTGACGCTCGCGCAGCGCATCGCCCCGCTCGCGCTCCTCCGCGCTCATCGCGAATTTCGACTTCAAATGGTTGATAAACAGCGTGAGCCTCCGCGAGCCGCTCTTGTTGAGCGCCACGACGACCTCCAGACAATCTCGCGAGAAAAGAAAAGCCTTTTTCCCGCCAGGTGGATCGGGGTCGAGCTCTTCCATGTTGCTGCGAACCGACAGGATCGGCAGCTTCGAGAGGATGGCCACGTCGATCTGCCGGAAGTCGCGCGAGTCGATCAGCAGCGCGTAGCGATAACGTTTGTTGAACAGGTTCTTGTCTTCGTTGAATTTTCTGAGAGCAATGAGGCTTTCCACTTCCTGGAGACAGATAATGTCGGGAAAAGATTGCCCGTCATCGGTCAGCGCCCGAACCGCGAGCTTGCGCTGCGTCTCATTGAAGAGTTCAAACAGTGCCGGATTGTACACCGGCAGATAACCGAAGGCCGGGTCCGGCGTAAGGCTCTTGCTGCCCATATCCCCGGGAAACTTCTGGCCGAATCGGTACCTCACGAACAGATTGTTCACGTTGAACGTGCAAAGCGTATGCGCCATGACTAAGCTTCCTCCCTTCAGGCACCGTCGCGCGCGAATGGTGTCCTTGCCTATCTCCGACTCGAAGCAACCCTATTGCCTCTGGTTATCTCTGTCAAGTTCTAATGGTGAAGAAATTGATCGACAGCTTTCAGGATTCCCTCCTCCTCCGGACGAAACCAGCGAATCTCCTTGTCCGAGCGGAACCAGGTGAGCTGCCGCTTGGCGAGATGGCGCGTATCGCGCTTGACGAGGGTAACGGCTTCATCGAGGCTTAACTGTCCACGGAGATAAAGCCCGATCTGGCGGTAGCCGACGCTTTGGAGGGCCGGAAGGTCCAAGCTGTATCCCTTCTCCACCAGCCCCTTGACTTCTTCAACGAGTCCCCTAGCAATCATCTCGTCGCAGCGCCGATTGATTTGATCGTACAGCTCTTGGCGCTCGCGGTTGAGGCCGATCTTTAGAACTTCGAACTCGCGGTCGGTAAAGCCATGCTCCTTTTGCCAAAGGCTGATCCCCTTTCCCGTTATCTGGAAAACTTCGACAGCCCGGATGATTCGGTAGCGGTCGTTGGGGTGAATCCAACGGGTAGCTTCGGGATCGACTTCACGCAAACGCTCGTAAAGCACACTCAATCCTTTTTTCTCGGCTTCTTCTTCCAAGCGTTTTCTTATCTCCGGGTTCTTGCCGGGGCCGACAAAAAGTCCCTGGATAAGCGCTCGCAGGTAAAGACCAGTCCCGCCGCAGACGATAGCTTTCTTCCCGCGCGCAGAAATCTCTTGAATCGCTTTCAGCGCCAATTCCCGATAAAGAGCCGCGTTAAACTCACCGTCGGGATCGACGATGTCGATGAGATGATGCGGAACCTTCCGCCTTATAGAGACGGCCGGCTTCGCCGTGCCGATATCCATATGGCGATTGACGAGCTGTGAATCGGCGTTGACGACTTCGCCGTCTACTTTTAAGGCGATATCAACGGCGACTTCGCTCTTGCCAACGCCGGTCGGACCCAGAATGACGACGAGTTTGGGCTTCATAAAAAGGCGTTAGGCGAGAGCCGAGAGGCGTGAGTCTAAAACTCAAATCCGTTTAAACATTCTCTCTAGTTGTTGCTCCGAAAGCTCGATCAGAACCGGGCGGCCGTGGGGACATTGAGTGGCGAAGTCGATCTGACCCAGCTCGGCCAGGAGAGCCCGAATTTCTTCCTTTTCAAGCCTCCTGTGAGCGCGGATCACGCTATGGCAGGCGATGGTCGCCAATCGGTCTTCCAGTTCCTCGCGTACGTCCTCGCTCTCCCCCACCTCCGCGACCTCGGCAATCATCCGGCGCATCGCCTCGCGATAGTCGCCCGCCGGAAGCAGGGCCGGGACGGTTCGGATCACGTAAGAATCGCGGCCGAATTTTTCCACGCTGAAGCCGACGCGGTCCAAAAGCTCCAACCGCTGCTCGAACAACGCGGCCTCGCCCGCCGGTAGCTCGAGGACCTGCGGAATCAGGAGATTCTGGCGCTCGATCTCGCCATTGCCGAGCTGGCGACGCATCCTTTCGAAGGCGACGCGCTCGTGCGCCGCATGCTGGTCGATCAGCGCCAGCCCGCGCGGAGAGGAGCAGATGAGATAACAACCGAGAAGCTGCCCCAGCACTTCCAGAGAGGAGAAAAAGCCGTCGCGCGCGAGCGCCGACTCTTCCAATGGCCGGGTGAATTCGATGCGTTGCACGGGAGCGTCGCTGATCCGGGGTTGAACGCCATAGGAAGCCGTCGGCTCGCGCACCGTTCCGCATGCCTCTCGTCCCAAGCTTGAAATAAGATCCGTTGGGCTTTTGGCTTCGTTTCGAAGCCCTTCCCTTACGGCTTCGGCCACGGCCTCATGAATCTCGGACTGCCGGCGGAACCGCACCTCTTGCTTCGCGGGATGGACGTTGACGTCGACGTCCTTGAAGGGCATCTCGAGAAAAAGCACGACCGCCGGATACCGTCCTTTCATGAGCAGCGTCTCGTAACCTTGAAGAATCGCATGCGTAAGAACGCGGTCGCGAACGAAGCGGCGATTCACGTGCGCCGTGAGATAGCGCGTGCCGGAAAATGAGCTGGGCGTCTTGCTGAGAAATCCGCTGATCCTCAACTCGCCCTTGGTCCAGCCGAAAGGGACCATCCCTGCGGCAATCTCGCGCCCCAGCACCTGACGCAGGCGGTCGCGCGGCTCGACGCCGCCCGGATAATCGCTCAGCAGACTTCCCTGGTTGTAGAGCCGAAAATGGATCTCCCGGTGGGCCAAAGCCGCGTGATTGATCACGTCGCAGATATGGCTCAGCTCGGTCGCCGGAGATTTCATGAATTTTCGCCGCGCCGGCGTGTTGAAGAAAAGCTCCCGCACCTCGACGCTGGTTCCGGCGGAGCATCCGGCCGCGACCGGCTCGCCCGCCTTGCCTCCCTCGACGCGCAACCGGCATCCTGCTTCCGCCTCGCGCGTGCGCGACAGGATTTCCAGCTTCGCGACCGAGCCGATGCTCGGCAGCGCCTCGCCGCGAAAGCCGAGCGTCGAGATGCGCCACAGGTCGTCATCGCCGGCAAGCTTGCTGGTGGCGTGCCGTTCCACGGCCAGCGGCAGCTCCTCCGCCGCGATGCCGTCGCCGTCGTCGCTCACGCGGATGAGAGAGATTCCGCTGCCTTCCACCCAGACCGATACCTCGCGGGCGCCGGCGTCGAGCGAGTTCTCCACCAGCTCCTTGACGACGGACGCGGGACGTTCTATGACCTCGCCCGCGGCGATGCGCGCCGCCAGGCTATCCGGCAAGCGAATGATTTTCATGTCGCGAACCTCTCGCTCAACCATAGCGCAGCCATCGAGAGGCGGTCAAGAAAATTGGTAATGGTTCAATTTGAATTCAACAACATTTCTATGTAGGGGCAGGCCCCTGTGCCTGCCCTGCCGTTCGGGCGACCACAGGGGGTCGCCCCTACGAAATTTTACAAACTGAACCACTACCAGAAAATTGCGACTATTGACATGCTCAACGGGACGACTAAGGTGAACTCGGCTAGCGGTTGGAATAGTTCTCAAGGAGGTCCTCGTGAAAAGTAGAACTCTCTTGCTGGTTTTCTTTCTTTGTGCCCGCGCCGGTCTTCTCGGGGCCGGGCAAGAAGAACCGTCCGTCGAGATGACCGTCAAAAACCTCATGTTGGACCCTTTCACCCAGTCGCCGGTCGTCCTTCTGGAGAGCGCCAAAGAGAAAAAGTCGTTGCCGATCTGGATCGGCGCCGAAGAGGCGACCTCGATCGCGCTGGAGATCAAGAAAGTTGCCATGCCGCGGCCCAACACCCACGACCTCATCCGCAATATTCTCCGGGGCGTCGGCGGAACGATCCAGCGGATCACCATCACCGACTTGCGCAACGACGTTTACTACGCGACCATCGCGCTCAGGCTCAAGGGCCAGGAATACCAGATCGATTCGCGGCCGAGCGACGCGATCGCCGTCGCGCTCAGAATGAAAGCGCCGATCTACGCCGCGGCCAAAGTCCTGGCCAGGGCCAAGCCGATCGGCCCTCTGGAGAAAACCCAAAGCGAAATGCAGCGGACCTTGGGCATTCAGACCCAGGACCTGACTCCCGATCTCGCCGGTCTCTTCGACCTCAAAACCAACGGCGGAATTCTCGTGGCCGACGTGGAGCTCGGCGGACCCGCCTCGGCGGCCGGCCTTCAGCGGGGGGATGTGATTCTAAGAGTGGACGAGAAGAGCTTGCAGAAAACATCCGAGCTGGAAAGCTTTCTTCAAAGCGCGAAAAAGGGCGCGCAGTTGAAGATAGAAGTAATGAGAAAGGGCAAGTCCATCACGGTCGCGGTGAACTTGCCCTGACTCAACACTCAAAATTCAGAACTGATGACCACCGCCTAAAGGCGGTGGGTTCCTTTCCGTCTAAAGACGGCTGAAGACCCGATGAAACTACTCTTCAATCTTGAAATCCTCGTCGGCCTCGGAAGGTTCCTGCCCTTGTGTCGCTATGTATTGCGCAAT
>DASXUF010000171.1 GCA_036504975.1 Candidatus Binatia bacterium
TTTCGAGGATGGTTTTGACGAACTCCTTGCCGTCAAAGAGGCCGCTCCAATTCCCGTTCATGGCCAGGTAGGCAGGCTCGTTGTAAAGCAACTGCGGCGTCCATTCGATCGTGTGGATCTTGGCGATCTCCGCGGCGATCATGAGCCGCGCGATCTCGAACAGCTCGTCGGGGGTGACATTTTTATAGGGAATTATTTCGTCGGGGCGAGCCGGGTTGCGCAGACCCGAATCTTCATCGGGGTCCTGTTTACGGAATTCATCGACGAAGAGGTTGTGCTCGCGCGCGAAGACGTTGTGAAAGAAGCTCAAGCCGACGGTCCAGTTGTCGGGAAACGCGACCGCTTCCTGTCCGGCCCACTGCTGGTTGATTGAGTCGGAAGATTCCAACAGGGGCAGATATCCCGATTTTTCTTCGGCTCGAGCCGGAACCAGCAGCAGCTTGGCCGGATCCTTCGGATCGCGCTTGACGCGCGCGCGCGAAGGATCGTCGTAGCCGTAAATTTGCGACGCGTCCCACCAGGCGGTTACCGTGTTGCGCGACGTCTTATAAGCGCGCGACAAATAATTCTTTCCGTCATGCGTAAACGCATGTGGATCGCCGGTATCGGCGACAATCGCCCGGTCGATACGGTCGCTCGGACGGCAGCCCAGCCCGGCTATCACTTCCGGCGTCAGCGGTTTTTCCACGCCGCCCTCCAGTTTCGTCGCGCACCCCATCGCCGCCATCTCTGATGCGTTGCGCCCTTCCTCCAAGTGCGAAAACCAGTCGTGGGTCATGAACTGAATCCAGAATGCCGCGAGCACGTTGAACGTGGACGCCTTCTTGTAGTTGCATTCGGCGTCGGCCGAGGCATCGGGCAAGCCGCGGCCTTCGCGGCACTTCTCGGGAAAAGATTGGGCGCGCGTGAAGAGCTTGCGGCTGATCACCTGCGGATCGGGCTGCAACAGACCGAGACGGTCGCCGTGGCGGTTTTTGGCAAGCTCGTCCTTGCCCAGATCGGGGAAAGTCGCCTCGAACTGAACGTTGCGCGCGAAGGGTTGGCCGGTCGATCCCATGAGGGGATTTTCCACGTCGTTGCAGATACCCGTGAGCGCGCGGAAGCGGATCGAATCGTTCCAACAGAGCTGCTGTCCATCGCCGCCCACGGCGGCGTATTGAGGGTGTCCCTTCGGCAAGCGCATTTCATCCCAGACCTTCAGCAGCGGGCCGTCCGTCCCGCCGCGGCCCTGAACGTAGTTTTTATAAGTCCCGCTGTTGTCGAAGAGATTGAACTCGATCAGCTCGATGCGCTGATAGATGAGGTCGAGCAGAGCGCCTTCGAGGCCGCGGCGCTTTGGACTCAGATGACCGAAGCGCCAAAAGGCCTCCGAACCTTTGCTGCCGGCGTCGCCCGCGCCCCAATAATTTTGCCAATCGACCCAGGGATTTTTTCTCAAGGCGACGGACTTCTCGCCGCCCCGGCAGCGCGCGGTCTCTTCTTGAACCTTTCCCTGAAATCTTTTCGCGCGCTCTTCCGCGATCGGCCGAAGGCTCTCCGAACCCAACTCGACGCACGCCGTTAAATTTTTCGTATCTATCGCATCGGGGCCGCAACCTCCGAGGAGGAGCGTCGCCGCGAGCGCAAGCCAACAACATTTTTCTTTCATGGAGGAGAAGCCGTAACGCAGCAACGCCATCATACGATCACGGCCTCGCGAAGAAAAGATGCGGCTGGGTTACGGTTTCAAGCTCTCCATGAAACTTTTGAACTCCTGCGACTTCTCCAGCAGCTCGCCGCCGACGGCAATCAAATTGTCCACCTGCTGGCGTTCGAGCTTGAACGAGGTCGGCAGTGAGAGAAAGTAGTCGCGCCGCTGCGGGTTTTCCGCCAGGCTCTCGAAGTTGATATCGACGACGAAGGGCTCGAGATCGCCCCCCGCGAGACGGTCGAGCGGCTTGGCCGACGGGCACGCTTTGAGTTTGCCCTGGCAATCGTCGATGGTGCGCTGAGTCTGCAGGCGCCCGTCGCGCAGCTCTTTCATCATCTCAATGGTCTCAAACGTGTAGTTGTCCATGCTGATCGTGGCGACTTTGTAGGCGACCGTAGCGATACCGGGCGGACTCTCCCTCTTGTCCAAGTCCTCCGGCGGCTGGGTTCCGGCGTTGACGACTACGATGACGAGACGCTTGATCTTATCGTTGTTGATCAGCCGCCGAATCGTTCCCCGGCGAAAGCTGTCGGAAATAAAGCGCACGCCCAGGTTGTCGGCCAGGCCGCCGTCCATCAGATGGACGTAGGGATGGTTTTCCTTGTCTTCGTAGAGAACCTGGTTCTTGGCCCATTCGTAGCGCCGGCGGTTTCTTTCGAAGTCTTGCAAGGCGTTCTTGAATTCCAGCGGCGTCTGATAGTTCTCCGGCTTGGGCTGGTTTTTCAAGCTCAAGGGACTCAGCAGAAACGGAAACGCCGACGACGCGGCCACCGCGCGGGCGATGGGATAGCCGGCGAGATCCGAGCCGAGACGGTCGAACTGGTCCTGGGTGAATTCGAAGCGCTCGCCCAGCGCCAGGTTGGTCGCGTTGAGAATCAAGAACGGCCTTCGATTGGAGGCGAGCAGCTCGGCGAAAGTTTGTTTCTCGAAGACGGTATCGTGGTAAAGCTCGGCGGCCAGATCAATGCGGCTGAAATAGGGCGACAGGATGCGGGCGAGATTGATGGGATTGAACAATTTTGAGATCAGCTCCTTCTGGATGTTGCGGTAGAGAAACTTATCGGGAAATTCGCTAAACACGCGCCCGCGAAAGAGCGCGTAATAAGCCGCGGTAAACGATCCGCCCGAGACCGACGAGATGCAGTCCACTTCGTCCAACAGGCTTTTTTGCTTCCCTTCCCACTCGATCTTGATCTCGGCGAGCTTTTTCAGCACGCCGTAAGATAGAGCGGCGGCGCGCGTCCCGCCGCCGGAAAAGGCAAGACAAACGAAGATCGAATCGGTGTTCTGCCCGTCGGCGCTGAATCGGGAGAAGCGATAGCCCGCCGTATCGTCGTACTTCTTGAGCTCATCGTTCAGTGGGTAGCGGGCGCACGACGCCAGCCACGCCGCAACAAAGAGCGCAACGAAGCGTTTAAACTTTTGCAAAGATCACCTCCTTGGGACTCAGCGGTCCGGTCTCGTTCGGGTCCAAAACCACCTGACACTGCGCCGGATTGCAATCCGGCGGCGGAGCGAGCGAGACGGTGTAGGTCCCGGCCTCTATTTGGATGACGACGTTGGTTGTTCCATTAGGGTTTCCGTCGATCAAGACGCCCCGACCGTTGTCCGGAAAAATGACCTTCAGGTGTTCCATAAACTCTCCCTCGTGTTAAACATTTTTACCCGTCATCGCGTCGGTTTGGCGTCCGCGAGGATCACATCGGCCGCTTTTTCGCCGATCATATAAACCGCGCTGACGATGAAAAAGCCCGGAATGCGCGGGAATACCGACGCGTCCACGACGCGGAGGCCCTTGGTGCCGTGGACGCGAAAGTCGCCGCTGAGCACGCCGCCGCTCTCGCGCGGCCCGATCTGACAGGTGCAGGCGGCGTGATGCCCCCAGGCGTTGTCGCGCACGAATTTTTGCAGCTCCTCCTCCGATTGGACTTTTTCGCCCGGCAGCTCTTCCGCGGCGATCCATCCGCGCTCTTTGAGACGAGCGGTCATGGCGCGCGCGAACTTGACGCCTTCGACGACGGCTCTCAGATCTTCTCCGTTTCGATCGCTGCCCTCTTCGAAATAATGAAAGTTGACGCAAGGCGGATCGCGGGGATCACCGGAGCGCAGCTTTACGGTTCCCCCGCGATTGAGCGTATGCGCCTTCAAGACGACCCAGCTAAGATAATTATGGTTGCGCGCGATGAGCTTCGAGTATCCGGGAAAATAGCCCTCGAACCTTGCCAGCAGGCCGAGGCAGAAGAGATCGGGGAGCGGCTGAGACGGGGTCGATTTTCTGGCCACGACGAGGATGCCGCCGTTGGTGATATACACGCCGTCCTTTTCGTCTTTCCATTCTTGATACTGCGGATCTCCGCTTTCGAATTTGGCGCCGGCCATGATTTTCCAGTCGTCCTTCATTCGGTTGACGACGCTCACTTCGTACCGGTCCTGAAGATTGGTCCCGACTCCCGGCAGCGGCACGAGCACGTCGATGCCGTGCCGCCGCAACTCTTCCTCCGGCCCGATGCCCGACAACATGAGGAGCTGCGGCGTGTTGAACGCGCCGCCGCACAAAATAATCTCGCGTGAGACGAATGCCCGGCGCGTTTCTCCGGGCTCGCCGCTCGGGTTCGCGCCCGCGCGGTACAAGCGCTCGCCTTTCAAGTACTCGACGCCGACCGCGCGCTTGTCCTTATCGAAAAGCACGCGGGCGACGAGCGCGTTCAGCTCGATCGTGAGCTTATCGCGATGTGTCCAGACCACGTCAAGAAGGCGTTCGCGGCTCCCGCCGCGCATGTGCCCGCGCGTGGTGAGGGGCGCATAGCGCAGGCCGGAGGCGTTTTGTTTTATCAGGCGCCAGTCGTTGGGGTCGGCCTGGGATTGAACAAACCAGCGAAGGCGCTCGCGCCAATGGCTGTCGCTTTTGCAAGCCGCCTGCGCCGATTTGAGGATGACGCGCCTAAGATTGCGGCTTTTGAGCGCCGCCAGAGGTACCGCTTTCTCGGCGGAAAGCCAGCCGTTAAAACCGTGGCGCGTGAGATTCAGGCGGAAGAGATTTTTCAGCCACCGATAGACCGGCCGGTGGCGGCATTCCTCCAGGCGCTCGAAGTACGCGCGCATGCTCGCCGCCTTCCAGGACGGGTCGCCGGTCAGCCGCGCAATGGAGTCCCAGTCGTCGTTGTGGGGATAGACGAAGATAAGCGCGTTGTGCGCCGTGCAGCCTCCCAGGGTTCCGGCCCTGGGATAGAGAACTCCGTCGCGCTCCGGGGTGAATTTTATATCTCGCCGTTGCCTGTCGGAGTCGGCGTAATGACGCACGAAGAAGTTCCAGCTCATTGCCTCGTTTTCCGAAGCAAACGGGTGAAAGGCCGGAACGTCGTAGTCGTCGGGCAGACGGGAGTCGGCGAGTTTGCCCGGATCGCCGCCCGCCTCGATGAGGAGAACCGTATGGCCGCCCTCAGCCAAACGCGCGGCCAGCGTGCCGCCGCCGGCGCCCGAACCGACGACGATGTACTCGTGCTGCGCGGGTCGGTTACCCGCCGCTTCCATCTGATCTCACGCTTTCTAGAACGTCTTCAGAAATTCGATCAACGCCCATTTGTCGTCGTCGCTGAGGCCGGGCTCTTCCTTGAACATGTCGGTGCCGAAGTAGTGGCCTTTGTTGACCACGTAGTCGGGACACTTGCTGAGAGCGATCAGCTTCTTGATCAA
>DASXUF010000172.1 GCA_036504975.1 Candidatus Binatia bacterium
GGAAGGCGGCGACCAGATCGAGTACGAAGAAGAAGACCCCGCCATCCACCGGGACTACGAGGCGGCCCTGGCCAAAGCGGGCGCGACCTGCAGAATGGGCGGCAAGCACCCCTTCTGCACGGCCAAGGCGGAGGCGGCGTAACCCAACAGGGCCGAATGCGCTAATCGTAGCCGTACAGGCAGGCTCATTTCGACGTTTCGGGAATTGCCGAAACGTGGAAGTGGATGATTTTTCTTTTTCCCCCAATCTAAGCGTTCTTCGCCGCCAACTTTCCACGCCTTCTAGCGGGCCTCCGTTCTTTTGTCTTTTGTTCCAGCCAGAGTTTAGAGCGTTACCGGAAATCTTGTGTTCGCGGGCTACCGACTGAATTTTCCCATATCACCCACTTATGGCCAATCATTTCCGTTGCCGTATTGGGTCCAGTCGGCGGCGACAAAGGCTTGGATGAAGGCGGCGGCGAATAGACCGCCACTCTGCTGTCTCATAGTAACGCGTAAGACCTTTACATTCACCAATGGCTGCGTTTGTCGCACGTTATGCACAAAGCCGGCGTCTCTGGTGAAGCAGAGATCGTAAGACTGAGCCGCCAATCGATAGAGCGCGCCGTTGTCGATTCCTTTAAGACGCAAGCTATTCACGGAATCCGCTTGATGGCCGAGGCGCCGGAGAGCCGCCAAGAGCGATTCAGGCAAGTTTTCGTCTAAGAGGATTTTCACCGGGCGGAGAGAAGATCCGAGTGAGCGAGCTCTTCAAGCGTCCCACGAATCGCTTCTTCCGTGAGGCTGGGATATTCCTTGACGATGTCGGGAATGGTCATTCCTGAAGCGATCAACTCCAGGAGGATCGCAACAGATATTCGCGTGTCGCGCACCCGCGGCGCGCCTCCCAGGTGGTCAGGATCTGAAACAATCCAGTGCATGGCTATCTCCGACAACATCTAAACTATCACAATTGAGCACGACCGCGCCAGATCTCCGTGAAACTCTCGCGTTGTCTCACACATTCCCGTGTTTTCGTATTACAAAAACACGGGAGTAGTCACTCTGACGATTTGAGAGTTCTCAAAAGCCGATAGTTGCGGATTGGCGCAATTGAGCAAACGCGATGGTGAATTGATTCTCACATTTCCGGAATTCCGGAAACGTGGCAGTGCCTGCTTTCTCCCCCTGCGATTCAATCCGTGCGCACGCTCCGCCGAGAGAAATACAGGGCAAAGTACGGGACCAGGTTGAAAAGGATGATGCCGATTTTGAAAATCGACATGCCCAAGTAATGCAGCAAGTCAAACTGCTCGACGGAAAGATGAAACCATCGGCTGTGAAACAGATACATCCAATCGTGTGCCAGGATAAAAAACAAAAACCACACCAATAATATGCCGTAGTTGATTAGTGCGCACCGCAGAAGCGCGCTACGCACCGTGTCGATGGTCATATTCTACCCCCAGTCTGGGAAAAGATCGGACGAGAGTTTGAGCGATGCGGCCCGTAATGTTGTTAAGGTCTACCGGACGTGTAGCCGCTCAGTCTCTTTCAATCTTAGAATATGTAGGGTCGAGGACTGGCGCGGTGTCTCTTAGGTGGAGCCTATCCGTTTGCCGTCTCTTTCGTTTGACGGTGCCTCATTAGCCTCACCGTAAACCCGTCTCCAGCCCCCGCCGCATCAAACCGGACGTGACCCTTTCGGTCATCCGGCTTTCCTGAATCTGTTCATCACCAAGCGTTATCTGCCTAGCGCACTGGAAGTGCTTTCACGGCCGATCTGTAAAAGTAGCGGACCTCGTATGGATCGACGAGTCCCCACTCTCTGTAGATCGTCTCGTTACTCCACCTCTTCCAGCCGCAGCCCGGACGGCCCCTTTGTTTCATCGCAAACCGGCGTATTTTCCTCATCACCTCAAAGCGTATCCAAGCAAACGCCCGGCGGGAATTTCCAACTCGAAAGTAGTTCACCCAACCCACAATTACAGGTCGGATTCGCTCAAGCACTTCCTTGAGCTTTCGATGCCGGGAAAATTTGAGAATCTTTCCCACTCGTCGAAGAAGCTCGCTCTGTTTCTTCTTCATCGGCGTGCGCAGGATGAATCTCTTCCCCAACGCACGCGGCTGTAACGTTTCATGAATAGCTCATCTCCAAATGAAAATTATTTTGTTCCGGGCAAGGAATGACGAGATGGGGACTTTTGTTCGAGAAAAGCAAAATTACACTCGACCAAAAACTTCTGCCCGTTGACTGAGCAAGTCGACTGCCAGGAGAAGTTGCGCGTGGGAAGAAAGCGGAAATATTTTGTCGGCGGTCTTGTTACCTATGAGGAGCGCACGGCGAGAGAATCACCGGAGCTTCAGAGCGACAACGGCGCGGCGAACAATTACCCGCGCGCCGTATGAAAAAGACTTACATGCGGTAGGAAAACGTCTACACGGGGACTGCTGGAAGGATTTCGCAGAAAGAGGCGAGGTCTCGCGCGGCTCAGAGCCATTTGCCGACGATCGGCAGGTCGCCGGGAGCGCCGAAGGGACCGAGGCATAGGTCCAGGCCGCAGCCGTCCCAGTTGCCGTTGCCGTTGAGATCCAACAACCATTCGCCCGTGCTCGGGCGAAAGACGCCGATCTTATCCGCGCCGCCGCCGTCCCAATCGCCGACGACGGGCAGATCGCCCGGCGCGCCGAAAATAATACAGTCATCGGCACAGTCCTTTGTCTCTCCGGCGTCTCCGGAATCGAGCAGCCATTCGCCCGTGCTCGGACGAAAGATCCCGATTTTCGTTTGTCCTTCCCCGTTCCAATCGCCGACCACCGGGATGTCTCCGGGAGCGCCGAACGTGAGACAGCGATCGATGCTGCAGCTATCAAGGACGCCGTTGCCGTTGAGATCGAAATACCACTCGCCCGTGCTCGGCCGAAAGACGCCGATTTTATCCGCGCCGCCGCCGGTCCAGTCTCCCACCACCGGCACATCGCCGGGGCTGCCGTATACGCGCCGGCAGGAGCGCGGCTCGCAACCGTCGAGAATGCCGTTGTCGTTGAGATCGAGGTACCAGCTCGCGGTGCTCGTATCGAAAAGTCCCAACGACATTGTCGGGGCGCCGGTCCAGGATCCGGCGACGGGAACGTCTCCTTCTTGGCCGAGATTTCGCACGCAGCTCTCGACGTTGCAGGCGGCCATGAAACCGCTGCCGCTGCTATCGAGAAACCAGTCGCCCGTGCTCGGACGAAAGACGCCGATAGCGGAGGGCGAGCCGGGAGCGGCGGAGGCGGCAGAATTACTTTTGGCCGCGGACGCTGGAGGATTACTTCTGGTCACGGACGCTGGAGGATTACTTTTGGCCGCGAACGCCGGATTCGCCGGCTGGTTCGCCGCTGCAACGTTCGGACCGTGGCCCGGCGCGAGCCGGTTAAATTTGGCGATGCACTTTTTGTTCGCGTCCATCGTCACGGTCCCGTCCCTGCAATCCTTGGGTCCGCTCCAGCCCGTAAAGACCGAGCCGCCGGCCGGAACAGCCGTCAACGTAACGATCGTCTGAGCCGCGTAGGTTGCGCTGCACGTCGAGCCGCAATTGATTCCACCCGGCAAACTGCGAACCGTCCCGGCGCCGCTCCCCGCCTTTACAATCGTGATATAGGCGCGGCTCGTGCCGCAAGCCGAATTTGAGTACTGCGAATTTCCCCCGCGGTTGTACGCCCGCACCCGGTAGCAGTAAGTGGCTCCGTCCACGACATTGGAATCGACGTAGGTTGTAACGTTGCGGCCGGTCTTGCCGACGTGCTTATATTTGCCCTCTCCGAGTCTGCGCTCGATCTCGAATCCATCTTCATTGTTGGAGGCATCGATCCAGGACAGCCGGAGTTGCGTCGCATCCGCTCTCTCAGCGATGGCGGTGGCTGCAAGCGACAGGAAAAGCGCGAATAACAGGCGAGTGTTGCCGTATTGCTTCATAATAATGATTCCGAGTCCGGCCCGCAGACGAGAGAACCTGGTCGCCGGATCTCAAGCCAAAGCAAAACCATACGTGGGACGAAAATGAATGACCCACAGGACGCGTGAGAGTCTTCTAGCGAGGGGCGATAACGCATCCACCACCTTAACAACCCCCGATTCGGAAACGACGCGCGGCGCGTCGACCGCGTACCGAATCAAAACTTTTCCTTCCGGCGGCATAACATAGGATCTCCTATTGTCAAGAAATTTTTCTTTGCGTTTTAGAGAACGAAACGAAGTTAGAGTTAGAATGTGATTGATTCGGTTCATGAAATGAGCAAGCCCAATGCCAAGATTTGAATTGCGACGAAAGAAAACCTTCGGTTATTTCCGACTGGGGATTTTTCCTATGAAAAATACGTGCGGGGATCGCGAAGCTTGTGATCGGCGTTGTCTATTTGCTAAAAGTTCACCGGCCCAATGCGTATGAAAAACACTTACACCGCGGTAGGTAATTGCCTACAGTAAAAAATGCTGGACGAGAAAGTGACGATGAGTTGAAATTTACTATTCTATCTGACTCTATTGCGCAATTGCTTATTTCTCTTTGAGCGCGCGCCAGACTTTTTCCGGAGTGATGGGCAGCTCGTAAAAGCGGATGCCGACGGCTCGCGCCAGCGCATTGGCGACGGCCGAAGCGACGGGCAATAGCCCGCCCTCTCCCATGCCCTTGGCGCCGAAGGGCCCCGGACCGTTCTCGTTTTCTATCAGCGCGGAGGAAAACTCTTCGGGCAGATCGTTGAAGTTGGGCACGCGGTAGTCCACCAGATTCGGATTCAAGAGCTGCCCGTCTTCGTAGAGCATTTCCTCGAAGAGCGTGTGTCCCAGCCCGAAGACCACGCCCCCCTCGTCTTGTCCTTCGCACTGGACCGGATTGACGGCCCTGCCGACGTCGGCGACGGAAACGTACTTCCTGAGATGCACCGCGCCGGTCTCGCGATCCACTTCGACCTCGGCGCCGCCCCACCCGACTTCCCAGAACGTCGTCGTCGCCCCTAAGGCGGCTTTCTTGGTCTTCAGGTCCCGGTAAATTCCTCGACCGATGACCTCTCCCGCCTTGCTGCCGAAAAATTCCGTGATGACGTAGCCGTACGAAAGCGCTTTGCCGCGCTTGCCGCGAACTTTCCCATCTTCGAGCTTCAGCTCCGTTACTTTGCAGTCGAGAACATCCGCCGCGGCCGAGAGGAGCTGCTTCTTCGCGTCCTCCGCCGCGCGCTCGACCGCCAGCCCCATCACCGTCATCGAACTGCTCGCGCTGGTGGAAACGTCGTAGGGCGTTACGTCCGTATCCAATTGCGCGACCGATATCCTGTCCAGAGTCAGCGATAAGGTCTCCGCGACCACCTGGCTCAAGGCGGTCTTCGATCCTTGGCCGATCTCCACCGTGCCGGTGAGCAGTACCACGCTGCCGTCGGACGACATCTTGACCGTCGCGCCGGCGATCTTGAAAGTTCCGCCGGCGTCCTTGAGACAAACGCTCAAGCCTTTTCCGCTGTCCGGTTTCGCGCGGCGTTTCCAATCCAATGCCTTCGCGACCTTGAGCAATCCTTCCTTGAGATCGCAATCGACCGGCGTGTCGCCGGGCGTATACTCCTCGCCTTTCTTGAGCAGGTTCTTCAAGCGAAACTCGAGCGGATCGATGCCGAGCCGCTCGGCGATGAGGTCGGTGTGCGATTCATAGGCCCAGGCGACTTGCACCGAGCCGAAGCCGCGGAACGCGCCCGCCGGAACCGTGTTGCTGTAAACACAATAGGCATCCACCTTCACGTCCGGGATCCGATACGGTCCCAGCGCGCGATAGCCGGCCTTTTGCGTCACCCTCGGCCCCGCGTCGGCGTAGGCGCCGGTGTTCATGTAGATCTCGCACTCGCGCGCGAGCAGGCGGCCGTCCGCGGCGACGCCGCTCTTGATGCGCACGCGCGCCGGATGGCGCGTGACCGTCTTGAAGCTGTCGCCGACGCTCATGACGAGCTTCACGGGCCGGCGCGCTTTCCAGGAAAGCGCCGCCGCGATCGGCTCCGCCTTGACGTAAAGCTTGCCGCCGTAGCCGCCGCCGACGTAAGGCACGACGATCCTCACATGGCTCAGAGGCAGGGCGAAAATCGCGGCGAGTTGGTCGCGGAGGCCGAAAGGGTCCTGGCAGGAGCTCCAGACCGTAAGATGATCCCGCTCGAAATGAGCGACCATGACGTGGGGCTCCAGCGAGCAGTGCTGCACCTTGGGGAAGCGGAAGGTGTCTTCGAAAACGTAGTCGGATTTGTGCAAGGCTTTCACGGCGTCGCCGCGGGCGTAGCCGAAGTGCGAGCAGATGTTCGTGCCTTTGAATTTGTCCGGCGCGCCGTAGCTCGAGCCGCGCAGCTCGGCTTTGCCGAACCACTGGTCGTGAACCAGCGGCGCGCCTTCGGCGATCGCCTCTTCGATCGCCGTCATCGCGGGAAGATCCTCGTACTCGACGTCGATCAGGCCGAGCGCCTGCTCGGCCGTCATTTCGTCCACGGCGAGGACGGCGGCGACCGGATCGCCGGCGTATCTCACCTTATCCGTGGCAACGATCGATTGGTCTTTGTAGATCGCGCCGTAGCGCGAGTTGAGCCCCGAAAGATCGTCGCGCGTCAGCACGGTGATGACTCCAGGCATGCTTGCCGCCTTGCGCGCGTCGATTTTTACGATCTTCGCGTGCGGCACGGCGCTCCGAAGGATTTTGGCGTAGCCCATTCCCGAGAGCTCGACGTCTCCGGTGTAGAGGGCGCTTCCGGTCACCTTCTCCACGCCGTCCAGGCGCCAAGGGGAAGCTCCGACGATCTTCAAAGCTCTTCTTTTTTCAACGTTGTGACGTTTCACGCGATCGAACTTTCGCGAACGTCAGCTGTCAGCGCTCAGCCTCGCCTTTTCCCTCACCCAACCCTCTCCCTGAGGGAGAGGGCAAGGGTGAGGGTTCGCTGACGGTTAACACTCATTTGCGAATCTTTGGGCTTTCGTTCTCCGGAAAGTAGGCGTCGCAGAACGGACAATGGAAATTCATGCCCGAGCCGAGCATGTGGGGGTTGGCGACAAATATCTTGTTGCACTTCGGACAGGTGATCTCGATGGTTTGACCCATTACTCCTCCTGAAATCACCCTCTCCCTACCCTCTCCCTGCACGGGAGAGGGAAAGGGTGAGGGCTACGCCCAGTACGTCGTCCGGTCCGTCGGAATGTGCTGCAAGACCTCGCCGGGAATATAATCCTCCAGCTTGACCCGCACCATGGCGTCGTCCGGACACTTGGATACCGGCGAGAAGGGCCGGTCGAGCGGCCGCGTCGCGTCGATGATCATGCCGGAGGTCTTGATCTCGTCCATCAGCGACGGATCCAAGAAGTTCCCCCGGAACAGCGGCTGGAGAATCGAAACCTGGGCGTGCGGCTGCACCCGCGTCGCCAGCGCCCAGAGAATGTCGGTCGGATCGTACACGTCGATATCGTCGTCGAAGACGAAGACGTTTTTCGCGTGATCGAACGTCAGCGCCGCGGCCGCGGCCCGTCCGGGATCGCCCTCGGACATTTTCTTCATCGCGATGAAGATGTTGTACTGCGCGTGCCGGCCGAACTTGCACACGGCCGTGACGCCGGGCACCGCCTCGCGGCAGCGGCGGAGATAAGCGCCTTCGCGCGGCAGGTCCATCCACGGTTTGTCGCCTTCCGGCGTGATCACGGATTGATACATGCCGCCTTTGCGATAGTTGATCGCGCGCACCTGATACTCGACGCAGGTCGTGTAGCGCTGCGGGCCGAGGTAACCCGGCGCCTCGCCGAACGGCCCCTCGACCATGCGCTTGCCGGGAATGAGCGCGCCTTCGATAACGATCTCGGCGTCGGCGGGGATGAGCAGATCGTCGCCCCAGGTTTCCGACGGCGTGAGACGCAAGGGTTCCTGGAGATAGCCGCCGATGACGTCGTATTCGCTGACCTCGAACGCGCCCGTGTAGCAGGCGCCCATGTGATACGCCGGATGATGGCCGAGCACGGTCGCGACCGGACACTCCACGTTGGCTTCCTCGTGCTCGCGGAAGATTTTCCACAGGTGGCGCGGCGAGGCATAGAGCACGGTCGTGTTTTTGGTTTTGACCTCCATGCGGTGGTAGGAGCAGTTGTAGATGCCGCTCTTCCGGTCTCTGGTGATCGAAGACAAGGTGATGTACGGCCCGCCGTCCATATAATGATGGCGCATGACCGGCAGCTCGAAGATGTCAACTTCCTTGCCGGTTTTCACCACCTCTTTCACCGGCGCCTGCCTCTTGTCGATGACGATCGGCGGGACGCGCCGCCCTTCCCGCTCCAGGCAGATTTCCGCCATCTGCGGCCGGCTCGTCTCCTTTGGAATTCCGAGCGCGACCTGGATTTTTCGCTGGGAGATCTCGCAGTTCATCACCAGCTTGAAATCGCCGCTCGCCTTGCAATGTAAATTCTGCGGACGGTCGAAAATAAGGATGGGAAATTTTTTCATCGCGCCGAGATGCTTGATGATGGCGGTCACGTCGTAATGGGCGGGATCGACTTCCTTTTTGATGTGCACGATCTCGTTGGGGATCTCGCGCCGGCAATCCTCCAAAAACGTTCTGAGACTCTTCGCCATCTAAATCCTCCTGGTTCAAGTGACGAGGGATACACCATAACTACATGGTGGTTCGGACTATTGTCAACGCGCAAACGGTGGAATGCCGCGCGCGGATGGTAGAAGGGATTGCCTAAATTTCCAGGTTTGATTTGTCCGTCATTCCCGTGAAAACGGGAATCCATACCCCCTCTCTGTCTCCCCCTTGCCAAGGGGGAGATTAAGAGGGGGTCGCCGCTGCGCGTTCCTCTCAGGCTCTCACGGGCGCGGCGGGAGAGACTCTCCTTTCATCTTGAACAGCCGCATGATGTTGCCGCCGAGGATTTTTTCTTTTTCTTCTTCCGCGAGCCCCGCCATCGCCTTGATCGGCTTGACCGTGTTGGGCCAGGTGGAGATCGCGTCGCCGTGGTCGAAGTCGCTGCCGATGATGATGTTGTGGTCCGGCCAGACTTTGACGATCTCCGGCAGATAGCGCTCCCACGACACCGCCGCGATATAAAAATGGCGGAAATATTCGCCGGGAGATTTCTTGATCTTCTCTTCGCCTTTGAAAAATTGCCGCACCGCGGTCGAGACCGGCGCTTCGGAAGGCATGTGGTGATCCAGCATGGTCATGAGCCACGGCACCCAGCCGATCCCGCCTTCGAAGAAAGCAAAGCGCAGCGAAGGAAAGCGGTCGAGCACGCCGCTGAAGATCAGCCGGGCGGCGGTCACCATGTAGGTGAGCGGAAAACCCAGCGCCGTCGGAAAGAGCGGAAAACCTTCGTAGCGCTCGCTGCCGATCAACCAGGGATGGCTGTGCTGGTGCTCGAAGACGCGCGCACCCGGGTGAACCAGGATCGGAATGTCGAGCCGCGAGATTTCTTCGTACAAGGGCCACAGCACCTCCGCGTCGAGATCGCTGTTGTCGTAGCCGCCGCTCAATTTGAGCGCTTTCAGCCCGAGGTCCTCCACCGAGCGTCTGAGCTCGCGCACGGCTTCTTTGATGTCGGGCAGGTAGACCCACGCGACGCCGATAAATTCGTTTCTTCCCGCGACGTCCTCGGCGACGGTATCGTTATAGGCCCGCGCCAGTTGGCGGCCGAGCTCGGGATCCAATTCATAAATCAATTGCCGGTTGTCGGGAATCAGGACCTGAAGGTCGAAGCCGTCCTTCTTCATGTACTCGCGGCGGATATCGAGGTTCCAGCGCCCTTCTTTGAAAGAGTGGACGACTTTTCCCTCGCGATAGTAGGTCGCGACCTTGCCGGGAACCCGCTCGCCGAAGCGCACGTACTTGCCATCGTCTTCCTTGATCTCGACGCGGCCGCGGCCCGGATGCGCGACGCGGTCGATAAATCGCACCGGCCAGTAATGGGTGTCTCCGTCGATATACACGGGAATCTCCTTCATGTCTCGTGCTTCGACCCTTCGGCGTCGCTCAGGACAGGCCAGCTCAGCACGAACGGAAAGGATTTTACTCGCAACCCGTTCACCCTGAGCTGTGTCGAAGGGTGAACGGAGTCTGGCGCCGGATCAATTCTTGACGCCGTACGCTTCAAACAGTTTGTCGATGAAGCCGCTCTGATCCAGCCGGCGAAGGATCCGATCGTCGACCATCTCTTCGACCTTCACCTTCTGGGCGGCCGGGGTCTGCGTCTTCATCAGCCGCTGGATATTGCGCAGCCCGTCGATCGACGGATACGGCCGCCGGTCCACGCTCTTCATGACGTCCTGATAGCCCTCCTCGGCGACCGCCGGATCGGACAGCTTGAGCCGCTTCATGATCGTTCCGACGACGGCGCTCTTGTTTTTCGGCGCGACGCTGAACGCGATCCCTTCGAGCAGCCCCTTGAGAAGGCCTTCGAGCGTTTCGCGCTGCTCTTGCAGATAGGCGCTCTTGACGATCAATCCCTGGCCCGAGAACGGAATGTCGGTTTGTTGCAGCTCCGCGATGATCGTGAAGCCCTTTTGCTTGAGCCTGCGGCTAAAAACACCGTCCAGCACGGTCGCGTCGATGCGGCCCGCTTCCAGAGCCTGCGTCAGAACCGTTTGATCGCCGATGGCGAGGAAATTGATATTGTCGCGGGCGGGATCCAGACCGACGTGCTCCAGTCCCAGAATGCCGGCCATCCAGATGGTGCCGCCGAGGCTCTGCACTCCGAAGCGCTTGCCGCGGAGATCCTTCGCGCTCTTGATGCTCGGCGCGGCGACGAGATCGTAGCCCAGCCGGTTGATCAGCGAGGCGATCATCTTGAGATCGGCCCCGCCGGCGACCGCCGCCATGACCGAAGTTCCTCCGGTGTAGCCGATCTGGACATCACCCACAGAAAGCGCCGCCACCAGGACCGGCGCCTGGCGGATGAAGATCGTGTTCGCCGCGACGCCGTTCTTGGCGAAGAATCCGTGTTCCTGCGCGACCCAGAGCGGCGCGACTCTGGCGTTCATCGCGGCGTGGGCGATGACGATTTTGGCAGGGGACGAGGCGGCTAGGGACTCAGCGCTGTAGGGCCAAAGCGTACAGGCGGCAAATACGATGACGAGAAGCTGGTCAGCCGGTGCTTTCATCGTCGAGCCGTAGAGGCGGGTTTCAAACCCGCCCCTACCTTAAGATTCCTCACAGGTTCAAAATCCGCGCGGCGTTCTCGCCGAGAATCTTGTCCTTTTGCTTCGCCGTGATGTCGTTTCTCGCGCGTATGCTGGAGACCGTGTGCGGATACTCGGAATCGAAGTGCGGGTAATCCGTCGCCATCAAGATGTGGTCCTCGCCCACTTCGGCGATCGGCCCGGTCAGGTCTTTCTCGTCCGCCTCGCAGGTGAAGTAACAGTTCCGCCGGACGTACTCCGAAGGCGGCATCGTGAGGCCGCCCTTGATTTGCGAGAAGTCCTGGGCCCATTCCCAATCGTCGTCCATTCGATGCATCCAGTAGAGCGGAAATTCCGCGCTGCATTCGAAAAACGCGACCTTGAGCTTGGGGAATTTCTCGAAGATGCCGCCGAGAACGAGAGCGATGAGCGCCGGCGTGCAGTTCATCGGCCGGCCGAGGACGTGGGTCTTGAAAAAATTGTCGAACCGGTCCACCAGCTCGCCGTTGCTGTTGGGATGGCAGAAGAGCGGCACGCCGAGATCCTCGGCCGTCTCGTAGTAGTCGTAATAGTCCGAGCTGTCGAGGTTGCGGCTGCCGCAATAAGAAACCAGATGGCCGGCTTTGAAGCCCAGCTCTTTGACCGAGCGCGTGAGCTCGCCGGCCATCGCCTCGGGATAGCCGGCGGGCGCCATCGCCACGGGAAGAAAAACATCTTCGTAGCCTTTGACCAGCTTGGCGACCCAGTCGTTGTAGCAGCGCGCAAGCTCGCGCCCCAGCGGGCCGATATTCTGCGTCGCGATGCTGATCTGCGTCGGGAAAATAATTTCCTTGTCGAGATTTTCCTTCTTGATCCCCTCGCGCCGTTTTTCCATGTCGTAGCCCGCCACCTGCCGCGCGGCGATCTCGCCGCCGCGCCAGCCGTAGTCGGGATCATATATATATGGATGGCTGTGCGCCGCGCGCCCCTGGGCGCTGATCGGGTCGAGCGAGTGGATAAATTTCCTCCTGTGCCCTTGGCCGTCTCCTACGCGCACCGGCGTGAACTTCGCCCACGGTCCTTCGAGTTTGTAGATCTCGTCCAAGAAATAGCTTTCGCGCAGATGGGAATCCAAATCGATGATCATCGCTTCACCTCGTCATGCCGTATTCAAACGCGTCCCTATTTGCCTCCGACCGCCTGGATGAACGACTTGTCGATCATCTCGTCCACGGTAATCTTGCGCTTGATTCTCCCCGCCTCGAATTCCTGCTCGATCACCACCGGAATAGGCTTCTCCGCGATCTTGCCGTTCACCGGGAAGGAATCGCGATACTCGTCGTAACCCGCGGGCGCGTACGCCGGGTCCATCCGGACGTATTTTCGAATGGCCCTGACGGCGTCTTCTTTATTCTGGTGGGTATGCCGGACGCCGCGCTGATAGGCGCGCAGGAACTTCGTGACCTGATCCTTTTCCTTTGCCAGCCATGATTCCCGCGCCGCGAAGGTTTCGTACGGCCATTCGGGGAAAATCTCCTTCAGATCGAACAGTTTGTTATAACCCTTGGACTTGGCGATCTCCGTGACCGGAAACCAGACGATGCTGGCATCGACACCGCCGGCCTCGAGCGCGGCGAAGCGGGCGGGCGTGCTCCCGATCTGAAGGATAGTGACCTCCTTGGGATTGACGCCGAAGTGCTGCACGGTTGCGCGCGTGAGAAAGTCCGTGAGCGAGCCGAAGCGGCTGATGGCGAAGCGTTTGCCCTTCGCCTCTTTCATCGACTTGAAGCTCGAATGCGAATAAAGCTGGAAAGGCATGATGTTGCTGATGCCCCAAAAATTCCTCACGTCCACGATACCGCTCGCCCGCCCTCCGATCGTCTCGACAAACGCGCTTCCCATGATCTGGACGTCGCCGCCGGCCAGCGCCTGAAGATTGGTCGATCCGGCGTTGAACATGACGAAGATGACGTCCAGCGCTTCGTCCTTGAAGAAGCCCTTTTCCTGCGCGACGTACACGGGTAGGAACGCGATGTTCACCGACGAAAGGCCGACGACGATTTTGGCGGGCACCGGAGAAGGACAGACAAAAAGCAGAAAAAGAATCAGCGAAAACGTCAAGCGGCGCATAGAAATCCTCCTCCGAATTTTAAATCACCGGCTGGTCCGGGAGAATGGTCTTGAGCACGCGCAGATAGTTCCCTCCGAGGATGAGCGCGATTTCGTTTTCCTTGTAGCCGCGGCGCAACAGCCCGTCGACGAGCTTGGGCAGGTCCTCGACCTCTTCCAGGTCCTGGACCACCTCGGGCTTGCGCAGCGGATGGTGCCGGTCCTTCAGCGTCCGCGGGCCGTCGTATTTCACGAAGTCGAGCCCCAGGGCGACGTGCTCGACGCCGACGAGTTCGGCCATATAGTCGAGGTGCTTGAGCAGATCGTCGAGCGCGGCGCCTTTGTTGACGATGCGCTCGGGCAACGCGAGGATTCCGACCAAGCCGCCCTGATCGGCGATCGCCTTGATCTGATCGTCCGCCAGGTTGCGCGGATTGTCCAGCATGCCGCAGGCGTTAGCGTGGCTCACGATGAGCGGCGCCTCGGCGGCGTCCAGCGACTGGAAAAATCCTTCGCGGTTCATGTGCGCGAGATCGACCACCATGCCGAGGCGGTTCATCTCCTTGATGACCTCGACGCCGAAGCGCGTGAGACCCCCCTTGGTGCGGTTCTCCCACACGCCGTCGCCGAGCTCGTTGCGAAAGTTCCAGGTGAGCTGCATCGAGCGCAGTCCGAGGCGATAAAAATTTCTCAACTGATGGATGCTGCCGCGTAGCGGCATGCCGCCCTCGAAGTGGAGGATGAAAGAGATCTGTCCCGGGCGCACTTGGTCGGGGAGATCCGCGCGCCTGCGCACGAGCGAGATCATGCCTTCCGAGCGCGGCGCCTCTTCGAGGAACATGTCGATGTTCTCCAGCGCCGTCTCCAGATAGCGGCCGGTGTTCTGCGAATGTGAATAGGAATCGCCTGAGATCGCATAGACGGAAAGATTGATGCCGTCGCGGATCAAGCGCGGAGCGATCGCGTCGCGCAGCGGCGACTCTTCGGCGATCGATTTTCGATAAAGCTGCTCGTAAACGTCGCGGTGGCCTTCGACCACGACGTGTTTTTTCAGTATGTCCTTACCGTCCATGCCGCTCCTTTTCCCTTGAAGATGCGCTGCGCTTGGGGTAGTAATAGCGGCAAACCAAACCGGACGCAAGCGTTGCCTTTGACATCCGCACTGAGAAAACACGGCCGCTGGCTGGTTCCCCTCTTCCTGTTCGCGATTTTTTCCGGTTGCAATCCGTCATCCGGCCGCCGCGACGAAACCGTTTTCCGCGTGAACCTTTCGACGGAGCCGCCGAGCCTCGACTGGTCTTTGGCGACCGATCACGTGTCTTTCAACGTCATCGCCAATCTCATGGTCGGGCTGACCGAGTTCGACAAGAACTTAAAACCCGTCCCCGTGATCGCCAAGTCGTGGGACATTCTCGAAGGCGGGAAAAAAATCGTCTTTCATCTGCGCGACGACGTCGCGTGGAGCGACGGGAAAAAAGTTCGGGCGCACGACTTCGAATACTCCTGGAAGCGCCTGCTAAATCCCAAGACCGCCTCCGAATATGCGTACAGCCTGTTCGATATCGTGGGCGCGGAAGAGTTCAACCGGGGAACGATCGCCGACGAGAGCCAGGTGGGCGTCAAAGCGATCGACGATTCGACCCTCGAGGTCCTGCTCAAGAGCCCGACCTCTTACTTTCTCTCCCTCACCACGTTCGAGGTGACGTACCCGCAGCGCCGGGACGTCGTCGAGAAATTCGGCAGCCAGTGGACCGAGCCCGAGCACATCGTCACCAACGGCCCTTTCCTGCTCGCTTCGTGGAAGCACGAGAACGAGATCCAGCTCAAGGCCAACCCCAACTATTTCCTCGGCAAACCCGCCATCGAAAGGGTCGAGATGTACATGATCAACGAAACGACCACCGCGCTCACCATGTACGAGCAGGGACAGCTCGACTTTATCGACGACCACAGCATTCCGGCTCTGGAAAAGCCGCGTCTCGCCAAAGCGCCCGGCTTCAAGCATGTGCCCCAACTGCGCGGCGAATATTACGGCTTTGCCATGGACCGCAAGCCCTTCGACGATCCGCGCGTGCGCAAGGCGTTCGCGATGGCGATCGACCGCTCGGTGTTCCCCAGGCTGCTGCAAGGAGGACAGGCGCCGTCGTCCTCGTGGATTCCCCCGGGCATGCTGGCGCACAATCCGAAAATAGGCGTCCCCTATAATCCACCGGAGGCGAGAAGGCTCCTGCGCGAAGCAGGATACCCCGACGGCAAGGGCTTTCCCCAGGTAACGTTCGTCTACAACACCCGGGAGGATCACAAGACCGCCGCCGAAGCGGTCCAGGGAATGTGGAAGCGCAATCTCGGCGTGTTGGTGCGCCTGGAAAATTTGGAATGGAAGGTTTATCTGAAACGGCTCCAAAACGATCCGCCGCACGTCTTCCGCGCCGGCTGGGGGGCGGACTATCCCGACCCCGACAACTTCATGAAGCTCTTCATCACCGGCAGCGGCAACAATCACCCGCGTTACAAGAACGGCCGCTTCGACCAACTGGTGGAGCAAGCCGCGCGGGAGCTGAACGAGCAGAAGCGCGTCCGTGTATACAATGAGGCGCAGAAACTCCTCTGCGAGGTCGATATTCCCATCGTGCCGCTGTTTACGATCGCGGAGAGCACGGTTTTGAATCCCCGCTATACCGGATTGGAATACAACTCGATGAGCCGCCTGCTGCTGCGCGACGTCCGGCTGAAAAATAAGTGAGCGGTGAGAGGTGGGCCGTTTTCTCTTAAGGCGTCTCCTTCATGGGATTATTGTTCTCTGGGTCGTGGCGACGGCGACGTTCGGATTGCTGCGCGCCTTGCCCGGCGGACCGTTCGACCGCGACCGGCGCCTGCCTCCGGAGGTCATGGCCAACATCGAGGCCAAATACCATCTCGACGAGACGCTTCTGAAACAGTACGTCCGCTATGTCGCCGGCATCCTCCGCGGCGACCTCGGTCCTTCTTATAAGTACATCGATCGGAACGTCGCCGACATCATACTCGACACTCTACCGACTTCGACCGTGCTGGGCCTGTTGGCGCTTTTGTCGGCCCTGGCGTGTTCCTTTCCGCTCGGCGTGGCCGCCGCGAGCCATCATAACCGCTGGATCGACCGCCTGTGCGTGTTCCTCGCGACCGTCGGCATCTCGCTCCCGAACTTCGTTCTCGGCGCCGTTTTGATCTGGATTTTCTCACTGCAGCTCGGATGGTTTCAGGCCGCGCGCTGGGGCGCGCCCGGCAGCGCGGTCTTGCCGGCGATCACGCTCGGCGCGATGCCTTGCGCGCAGTTGACCTACCTGCTCCGCTCGTCGCTGCTCGAAACGCTGGGCGAAGATTTTATCCGGACGGCGCGCGCCAAGGGCGTCAGCGAATCCCTGGTCTTGTTCAAACACGCGGCGCGGAATTCTCTTATCCCCGTTTTGACTCTGCTCGGCCCGCTGCTGGCGATTTTGGTCGCCGGCTCCTTCGTGGTGGAATACGTGTTCGCCATTCCCGGCATGGGCCGGTTTTTCATTACGGCGGTGACCGACCGCGACTATCCGCTGATCATGGGGGTGACTCTCGTTTACACGGCGATCCTGGTTTGCGCGAATCTGCTGGTGGATGTCTTGTATTCGGTCGTCGATCCCCGGATGCGCTCCCGTTGAGGCGACCATGAGCGATTCGAGAAAGATAAGATGGATGGGGCGTGTCGGCGGCGAACCGTGGAGGAACCCCGCCTTTCTGATGAGCTTTGCGTTTATTGTGCTGGTGACCTTCGCCGGTTTCTTCGCGCCCGCGCTCTCGCCTTATCCGCCCGGCGGGTTCGAAGAGCAGCGCATGCTCGAAGGACCGAGCCGCGATCACTGGCTCGGCACGGACGAGCTGGGAAGAGATCTCTTTACGCGAATTCTCTACGGCGCGCGCGTCTCCATCGCGGTAGGGCTCGGGACCGCCCTGATCGCGCTCATGATCGGAACGCTTTACGGCCTCGTATCCGGTTACGCCGGCGGCGCGCTGGATAACCTGCTCATGCGGATCGTCGATATCTTCTACGGCCTTCCCGACCTGCTCATCTTCGTGCTGCTCTCTCTGTTTCTCGGCCGCAACATCGCCGGCGTCCTGATCGCGCTCGGCGTCATCACGTGGGTTCGTTTCGCCCGCATCACGCGGGGACAGGTTCTTCAGGCGAAAGAGCTTATCTACGTGGAGGGCGCCAGAGCGATCGGCGCGCCGCACCGGAGGATCGTTCTGCGCCACATCCTTCCCAACATCTTCGCGCCCGTTCTGGTGACGCTCACGTTCAGCATTCCCGCCGCGATCCTTTCCGAGTCCACGTTGAGCTTTATCGGCCTCGGCATCAACGATCCCTACAGCGAATGGGGAACCAGCTGGGGAACCTTGACCCAGGACGGCTGGCGCGCCATGCGTAGCTATCCGCACCTGATCTTTTTTCCGGCGCTGGCGATTTTTTTGACCATCCTGTCCTTCAACTTTCTCGGCAACGGCCTCAGAGATATTTTCGATCCCAAATTACGATGATACGATAAGTTGACGAAGCTCGGGCTTTGCTCTACGTTCTTCCTCAATAACGTAGCCAAGGGGGGAAGATAGATGAACTACCGTCTCGAACACGTCGCAATCAACTGCAAGAATCTTGAGGAGTCGATCCGCTTTTACCAGAATCTTTTCGGCGGCGAGCCGACGCCGATTAGAAAAGGATCGTCCGGCTATGGCTTCTGTTTTCTCAAGGTCGATGGTGAAGCTCCGCTGCAACTGATGGAGTCGGACGGCGCGGTCGGCGTGCATCACTACGGCTTTGTCACCGACGACATCGACGGCGTGGCCAACGAATTTAAGAGCAAAGGCGCCAAGATCTTGCGCGAGAATCGAGACGCGGCCGGTAAGCTCACCACCATCTTCTGTCAGGACCCCAACGGCCTACAGATAGAGATCCGAATTCCGCGCTAGCGCGCGGCGATGGCTTGGGATTCTAGAAGTTCAGCTTATAAGCAGGCCTTTTAGCAAAGGTTTTCGGCGAGAAAGTTGACTTTTGGAATCGGCATGTGTAACTTAGACCTAGAAGGTCCAATTTACGAGAGAGAACCGGGAGGATTAAATGGCGAAGACCTTTAAACAGTTGATGGAGGAGGCGCGGAAGGACGTCAAGGAGATTTCGGTCCAGGAGACCAAGGATCTTCTCGAAAGGAACGGCAACCACCTCCTGTTAGACGTGCGCGAGAAGGACGAATATCGCGAGGGTCATCTCGAAGGCGCCGTCTCCCTGCCCCGCGGCTTCCTCGAGCTCAAGGTCGAAACCACCGTTCCGGAAAAATCGACTCCGATCATCGCCTATTGCGCCGGCGGCGTGCGCTCGCTCTTGGCCGCGAAAGCGCTCAAAGAGATGGGTTATCAAAACGTGATCTCGATGTCCGGCGGCTACGGCGCGTGGAAGACGGCCGGCTACAAGTGGATCCAAGACCACCAGTTCACGCAGGAGCAGACAACCCGCTACAGCCGCCATTTCATGCTTCCGGAAGTCGGCGAGGAAGGCCAGGCCAAACTACTCAAGGCGAAAGTTCTCATTGTCGGCGCCGGCGGGCTCGGCTCCCCTTCGGCCTATTACCTCGCGGCGGCGGGCGTTGGAACTATCGGCATCATCGACAACGACGTCGTCGATCTCTCCAACCTGCAGCGGCAGATCCTGCACAGCAACGACCGTGTCGGCATGCCCAAAGTCGAGTCCGCGAAGATGACGCTACAAGGATTGAATCCCGATGTCCGTGTCATTCCTTACCAGGAAAAGTTGACGTCGAAAAACATCATGGAGATCATCAAGGACTACGACATCGTCGTCGACGGCTGCGACAACTTTCCGACGCGCTACCTGGTCAACGACGCCTGCGTCTTGACCAAAAAGCCCAACGTGCATGGAAGCATCTTCCAGTTCGAGGGACAAGCTTCGGTCTTTTATCCGGGCAAAGGGCCCTGCTACCGCTGCTTGTACCCGGAGCCGCCGCCGGCGGAGATGGCGCCGAGCTGCGCCGAGGCCGGAGTGCTCGGCGTCCTGCCGGGACTCATCGGCACGATCCAGGCGCTGGAAACGATCAAGCTGATCCTTGGGAAGGGCGAGACGCTGGTCGGCAAGCTGCTCTGCTTCAACACCTTGATGAATGAGATCACGACCTTGAATCTAAAACGCGACCCGGCTTGCCCGATGTGCGGCGACAATCCGACGATCAAGGAGCTCATCGACTACGAAGAGTTCTGCAGCCTGCGCGCGGCGCATCCGGCGCCAGAGTCTGCGCCCTCGGAAAAAAAGCGGGCGGCGGGATAAATAAAAGAGCCCGAAGCACACGCGGACCCGGATAAATCCGAAGCTCGAAATTCGAAACAAATCCAAACAAGCAAATTCAAAAATGCCAAAACGTCGAACGCGATCCGATGTTGTTCGAGTTTTTGGAATTTTGACTTTCGAAATTGTTTCGTGCTTCGGATTTCGTGCTTCGAAATTTGAGTGCCCGGGAGGACGACTGTCACATCCCCACGCTTCTTTTCAGGGCGGAGATTTCCTGCTGCGTTAACGGGCGGTATTCGCCGGGCGCGAGCGGGCCCAGCCGGAGCGGCCCCATGCGAATGCGCACGAGCTTCTCGACGAAGTAACCCCGCGCTTCGAACATCCGCCGCACTTCACGGTAGCGTCCTTCGCGAACTTCCAGCTCGATCCACGCCTTTTTCTTCAGGACCTCGACGACTCTGGCTTTGGCCGGCGCCGTCCAACCGTCCTCCAGCCGAATCCCTTTCCGCAGCCGATCGAGCTCCTGCTCAGACGGACAGCCGCTGACTTTCACCCGATATACCTTGCGCACGCCGTAGCGCGGATGCGTGAGCTTCTGCGCCAGCTCGCCGTCGTTGGTGAGGAGTAGGAGACCCGAAGAATTGAAATCCAATCTACCGACGGGAAAGACGCGGCCTTTTTTACCTAGACTCTCCAGCCATTCGCCGAGGTGCGGCCGCCCCTCGGGATCGTTCATCGACGTGATCAATCCCGGCGGTTTATGGAAGAGAAAATAGTTGAGCGCGGGCCGAACAATGAGCTTGCCGTCGACCTTGATTTTGTCCTTGACGACATCGGCCTGAGTGCCGAGCTTGGTAACCACCGCGCCGTTCACCGTGACGCGCCCGTCCTGAATCCATCTCTCGGCTTCCCGGCGCGACGCCAGGCCGGCGCGGGAAATAATTTTCTGCAAACGCTCCATAGAAACAGTAGGCAGTAGGCAGGAAGCAGTAGGCAGTTCTCTCTTTGAGTGATGGCTGCTTACTGCCTACTGCTTGCTGGATTCTGGCGGGGCTTCTTCCGGGGGTGGCGGCGGGGTCTCGCCTTCCGGTAGCGTCATCTCTTCCATCTCCTTCAAGGTCGGCAGATGGGTCAAATCTTTGAGATTGAAGAGCTGGAGAAACTCGGGCGTGGTGCCGTAGAGAAACGGCCGGCCGGGAACGTCTTTCCGCGCGACGATGCGAATCAGCCGCCGGTCTAACAGCGTCGCCACCACCCCATCGACGTCGACGCCGCGGATCGCTTCGATCTCGGCGCGGGTGATCGGCTGCTTGTAGGCGATGATGGCGAGCGTCTCCAAGGTGGCGCGGCTCATGCGGGCCGGCCTGTCGCGATAAAGCTTCTTCACCCAATCGGCATTCTCGCGGGCGGTCTGCATCTGATAACCGCCGGCGACCTCGGCGATCCGGAAGCCGCGGTCGGCGTCGTCGTATTCCGCCTGTAGGTCCCGGAGCGCGGCGGCGATCTCGTTACGCTCCGCGCCTTCGATAACCTCGCCGAGGCGCGGCAGCGTCACCGGCCCCTCGGACGCGAAGAGTAGGCTCTCCAGAATCGATTTCAATTGTTCACGCTTCATCGATATCTTCCTCGATGATCCCGCCGGCCATCTTTTGATGCGCCTCTTCCAACGGCGCCGCCGGCGCAATGATAATCGGTCCGGTAGTTTCCTCCTGCCATATTTTCACCGCGCGAATCTTGACCAGCTCCAGCATGGCGAGAAACGTCACCACGACCTCCATCCGCGACACCGCCCCCGTGAAAAGCTCTTGAAACACCGCTTTGCCTCGGCGATGCAGGTCGGCCAAAATCTGGCTCATTTTTTCCCGTACCGATACCGTTTCCAGCTCGACCTGGTGCACTGAATCCTTGGGCAGCCGATCGAGCACGGTGCGGAGCGCGGCGATCAAGTCGAACAGAGAGACGGTCTCAAAGCCCACGGTCTCCACCTGTTCCGGCGGCTCGGGCGAGCGGACGAATACGTCGCGCTTCAAGATGTCGCGCCGTTCCAGCTCTCCCGCTGCTTCTTTGAATCTCTGATACTCCAACAGCCGGCGCACCAGCTCGTCGCGCGGATCGCCCTCCTCGTCTTCTTCCAGATCAGTTTCGTCCGGCGGCAGCAGCATTCTCGACTTGATGTGGACCAGGGTCGCCGCCATCACCAGAAATTCTCCGGCGACGTCGAGGCTCAACATCTCCATCAGCTCCAGCGTGGCGAGATACTGCTCGGTGATCGCGGCGATGGGAATATCCGTGATGCTGACCTCGTTCTTCTTGATCAAGTGGAGCAGGAGGTCCAGCGGGCCTTCGAACATCTCCAATTGAACTGTGTGAGTCATAGGCCGATCGCTTCCCGGACTTCATTCATGGTCTCCGCGGCTTTCTCCTGCGCCACGCGATTCCCTGCCGCCAAAACATCTTCCACTTCCGCCGGGCGCTGCTCGAGCGCGGCCCGCTTCTCCCGCATCGGCGCAAGCTCTTCGATCACGTGCTTGATCATGATCTTCTTGCATTCGAGGCAGCCGATGCCCGCGGTGCGGCAGCCTTGGGTGACGTAGTCGATCTCCTGCGGCGTGCAGTAGATCTTGTGCAGGTTGAACGCCGGACATTTTTCCGGCTCGCCCGGATCTTTGCGCGTCACGCGCGCCGGGTCGGTCATCATGCGGCTCAACTTTTGATCGATCTCTTCGGGCGGATCGGTGAGGAAGACCGCGTTGCCGTAGCTCTTGCTCATTTTCCTGCCGTCCAGGCCGGGAACCTTCGGCGTTTGTGTCAAGAGAACTTCGGGCTCGGGAAAAATCGGCGCGTAAACCTGGTTGAAGCGGCGCACGATCTCGCGCGTAAGCTCCACGTGCGGCGCCTGGTCCACGCCCACGGGAACCTTGTTGCCTTTGTACATGATGATGTCCGCCGCCTGAAGCACCGGATAGCCCAGGAAACCGTAAGTGGAGAGATCGCGCTCTTTCAGTTCCTGGACCTGCTCTTTGTAAGTCGGGTTGCGCTCCAGCCACGGCACCGGAATGATCATCGAAAGCAGCAGGTGCAGCTCCGCGTGTTCCTTGATGTCCGATTGGCGAAAGATAACGGAGCGCTTCGGATCCACGCCGGCACTCAGCCAATCTGCGGCCATCTCGATACCGCTCCGGCGAATACCCTTGGGGTTCGAGTAATCCGTCGTCAGCGCGTGCCAGTCGGCGACGAAGAAAAAACAACGATAGTCCTTTTGCAGCTTCACCCAATTCTTGAGCGCGCCGTGAAGGTGGCCGAGATGAAGGCTCCCCGTTGGCCGCATGCCGCTGACGATGGTTTCGGTAGCCACTGTTTAAACCAGCCAGTTAAAAACCCCGAGCAGAAAACGTATCGCTGGGCCCATCAAGTGATCCAGCACGTCGGTCATCAAAAGCACGATGACGATCAGAAAACCGAAAGGCTCGACGCGCGCAACGGCCGACGACTGCGGCTCCGGCAATAGCCCGACCAGCACCCGGCCGCCGTCGAGCGGCGGAATCGGAATCAAGTTGAACACCGCCAGAACCACGTTCATGATCACCGTCGTTTTGGCCATGTCGGTCAGCGGCCCAAGAATCGCGATCGACGACCCCGAACCCGACGAAAGCGGCTCGTCATAAGACAGAAGCAACTTCAAAACCATCGCGCTGCCGAAGGCGAGCACAAGGTTCGTCAGCGGTCCGGCCAGGGCGACCCAGATCATGTCCCGCTTGGGTCGATTGAGATTGTGAAAATTCACCGGCACGGGCTTCGCGTAGCCGAAAACAAAAGGCGAATGTGCGACGATCAGCAGAAGCGGCAACAAGACGGTGCCGAACGGATCGATATGGGCGAGAGGGTTGAGAGTCAGCCGTCCCATCCGCGCCGCCGTCGGATCGCCCAAGTAGTACGCGACGTATCCATGCGCGACTTCATGGAAAACGATAGCCACCAGCACCGGCACCGCCCAGATCGCGATATTTTGTATCGTCTCCACAACCGTATACGTTACTTTTCAAAGATAGGGCACGCACCGCGAAAACACAAGAAAAAACTTGCCGGTTCAGGCGTAAAGCGGGTTCGGAATCGAGTCGTTGGCCGAGCATCGATTGCACCGAGCGAAAGCGCACGCGAGTTGACATAGCGCCGGCTTATCGGATACGCTTTTCTTTGAAAAAAGATTTCTTTGTACCGTCATGGGACTTACGTTCATTCAGGCTACGGTAGCCGGTTCGAGAGGTCGAAAGCGGTCCGTGCGCTTTTTAGTCGACAGCGGAGCCTCCTACACGGTGCTGCCCGAGAAGGTATGGAAAGGCCTTGGGCTGCGGCCCAAGCGCGAGCTCACCTTCACGCTAGCCGACGGCACGGATCTCCGTAGAAAAGTTTCCGAGTGTCTCATCCGTTATAACGGCTTGGAGGGACATACGCCGGTCATCCTCGGCGAGCGCGGAGACCAGCCGCTTCTTGGCGCCGTTACTCTTGAGATCCTCGGTCTTGTCCTCAACCCGTTTACCCGCACTCTCCAGCCGATGAAACTCATGGTGGCCAAGCACTGAGCGCTGCCGAGTTTCGACGCTTCTCTAGCGCACAAATCCGACGGACCTGCGCTGCTTGCCGCCAAACTATTTTCCGCCGGCTCTTTCCCGCGGATGGTATTTGCGATGGGCTTCTTTCAAATGGCTGCGCGTGAGATGCGTATAAATTTGCGTCGTCGAAATGTCTGCGTGGCCGAGCATCGATTGAACGGAGCGGAGATCCGCGCCGCCTTCCAGCAGATGCGTGGCGAAGGAATGGCGCAAGGTGTGCGGCGTCACCCGCTTCTCGATGCCGGCCGCGAGGCTGTGATGCTTGAGCGCCTTCCAGAATCCCTGGCGCGTCATCGCCCTGCCCGAGCGAGTGACGAATAGATGCGGGCTCGACCGCCCGCGAAGAAATTTCGGCCGCACTTCGGTTAAATAACGGACCAGGCTTTCTCTCGCCTTCCTGCCGAACGGGACCTGGCGCACCTTGGCGCCTTTTCCTTTGACGATAAGATAATTGCCGTCCATGTTGACCTGATGGGCGAGGAGCGAGACCAGCTCGGAAACCCTGAGACCGGCCGCGTAGAGCAGCTCCAGCATCGCCCGGTCGCGGCGGCCGAGAGCGGTCGTCGGATCGGGCTGGCTCAAGAGCTTGCCGATCTCGTCGGCGCCGAGAACGTGCGGCAGCCTTCTCGGACCGCCATGATCGCTGAACTGCGGCATCGGATTCTCTTTTATCTGCTCCTCTTTTTCCAGAAATCGGTAGAATTGGCGCGCCGAAACCACGGCGCGGGCGATCGAGCGCGCGCTCAACTTGCGCGCGCGCAGCGACGCGAGAAAGGAGCGCAAGTGAACGGTCTCGCTTCTTCCCCAAGCATCCACGCCGCGTGATTTCAAAAAGTTCGCCAGACGATTGAGGTCGCGGCTGTACGCCTCGATCGTATTTCGCGCCAGCCCTTTCTCGACGGTGAGCGCGTCGAGAAACGAATCAATTTGCGGACTGAGCGATTCCTTCATTCTCGGCCGCCATCAAGGTTTCGCACAGCTCGCGCCGGATGCTTTCGAGGCGCGCCGGGTCGGCGATCTTCCCGCCGTGCTCGTCGGTGACGTAAAAAACGTCCGCCACCTGATCCACGTTGGTCGATATCTTGGCGACGTGAATCGAGAGGCCGAGGAGGTGCAGCGTGTGGGTGATGGTGAACAGGACGCCGATCCGGTCTTGCGTGTAAACATCGACGATCGTGAAGTCGTCGGAGGCGCGGTTGTCGACCAAAACCGCCGTCGGAACTTTGGGCGCGCGCTTTTTGAACAGCGACGGACGCTCCGACTCTTCGACGAGCCGGGCGACGTCGGCCGCGCCGCTGAGCACCTGCTCCAGCAGCGCCCGCATCCGCTCCCATTTTTCCGGCCTCACCGCGGCTTCCGGCGTGCCCATATGAGATATGCGAAAAACGTCGAGGATCAATCCGTCCTTCCGCGTGATGATGCGCGCGCTCAAAATGTCGAGGCCCATCGCCGCGAAGACGCCCGCGATGCTGGCGAAAAGGCCGGGCCGGTCGTTCGTGCAAATGGCCATCTCGCTGAGCTCTTTCTCCGGCATATGGCGCACCGTGCTGACGAAGGTCTGGCCTTTGAACTGCCCCTCGATCTTCCTCGGGGCGGTGAGCTCGCCGAACCGCTCGATCAGCTCGAAGTGAAACGGGATGTCTTCCTCCGGCGTCGACAGAAAGTATCGCTCCGGCATGGACGCGAAAAAATTCCGGATCCTCTCCGGCGGATGCCAGGGCGTCAGTTGGCGCTCCAGCCGCGACTGGATGCGCCGGATCTTCTCGATGCGGGCCTCCGTCCGCGACTCGCCTTTCTCCAGAGCTTCCAACTCTTGCAGCGATCCCAGATAGAGCTGCTCGAGCAGCGACGCCTTCCACGGATTCCAGACCTGCGGGCCGACCGATTTCATGTCCGCATAGGTCAAGAGGTAGAGCATCTTGAGGTTGTCCGCGTTGCCCATCGTCTTGGCGAAATCGAGCACGAGCTTGTCGTCTTCGATGTCCCGGCGAAACGCCGTGTGGGCGAAGAGCAGGTGATGCAGCACGAGAAATTCGAGCTGCTCCGTGTCGTCCACGTTGAGTCCCATCCGGGCGGCGATCGCTCTCGCGATGTCTCGCCCTTTCTCCGAGTGGCCGCCGCCGAGTCCCTTGCCGATGTCGTGAAAAAGGAGACCGAGGTAGAGGATCTCGATTTTTTCGGTTTCCCGCGCGAGCTGGGTCAGCAGCGGCAAGGCGTCGCGCAACTCGCCCGACTTGAGCCGTTCCATCTCCTTGACCAGGCGGAGCGAATGCTGATCGACCGTGTAGATGTGGTAGAGATCGTGGAGCGCCATGCATAAAAGCCGGCCGAACTCGGGGATCAACGCGCCCAGCACGCCCGAGCGGTGCATCTCCGTCAGCGTTTCATAGACCCGCTCCTTGTATTTGAGGATTTCAAGAAAGATGCGGTTGACGGCGGGGGAGCGGCGAAAGCGATCGTCGATCGTCTCGGCGCGCTGCCGCGCCAGCTCGCGCGTCTCGTGGCTGATCTGCGCCCGGTGTTTCTGCGCGTCGGCGAAGATCGCGATCAGAGTCTCCGGCGGCGCCGAGAGAACGGAAGGTTGGGTTACCCAAAGCGTGCTTCGGGAAATCGCCACGCCCGGCCGGACCTCCTGCCCCGCGACGCCCGCCGCCCGGCCTCTCCACTGCCATTGGGGCGGCTCCGAAGGCTCGGTCAGGCGCTGGATGACCAAGGTCGAGATGCGGCTGATCTGCGAAGCTTCGAGGTAGTAGGCGCGCATAAAAGCCTCGACGCCTTTCACCCTGCCGTTATCTCTGTATCCCAGCGCCTCGGCGACGATCTCCTGTTCTTCGAAGGTCAACTGGTCCTGATGCTTTTTGGAATGGAAGTGAAGCTCGTTCCTGATCCGCCAAATGAAATCGCGCGCCGTCTTGAGCGCCGCCAGATCCGCGTCGTTGATAACGCCGCGCCCCGCGAGGTCGTCGAGGGTGCGGGTCCCGAGCTTCATTTTGGCGATCCAAAGCGCCGTATGAATGTCTCTCAGCCCTCCTTCGCTCTCCTTGATGTCCGGCTCCAGCAAATAAACCGATCCGCCATAGCGCTCGTGCCGCTCGCGGCTCTCGGCCAATTTTTCGCGCATGAATCGGTCGCCGTGTTTCCTCTCCAGAGTGTCCTCGACCGCTTTGTCGAACTCGGTGTAAAGCGCCTCGTCGCCGCAGAGGTAGCGGGAATCGAGCAGCGAGGTCCTGATTTTCATGTCGGCAAGCGCCATGCGCATCGAGTCCGCAACGCCGCGCGTCGCGTGCCCGACGACGAGGCCGGCGTCCCATAGAGTGTAGAGGACTTTCTCGGCAACCGTCTCGACGTACGACGTGACCTTCCAGTGATAGAGAAACAAGAGATCGATGTCGGATTGCGGGTTGAGCTCGGCGCGGCCGTATCCTCCCTGCGCGACGAGCGTGCAGCGCGGATTCAAGCTCGGATAGCGCAAAATATGATCCTGGCTCGCGGCGTCGAAGATGCGGCGGATCAAATGATCGATCAACGTGGTATACGCCGCAACGACCTCGTGGCCGCCCGCGCCGGCGCGGTGCCGCTCGTGCATAACCTGCCTTGCCCGCTCGAGATAGGAGCGCGCGCCGCGGACCGGATCGGACTCCGCCCAGGTCTCGTCAAAAAGCGTTCGGGAAATTTCCGTCGTGTCCATCGGTGTCACTAAAGATTCTTCACCACCTGCGCGCTCTCCTGATATTTCTTGATCCCCTCGAACAATGCGTCGGCGAGCGCGTCCTGGTAGGCCTCTTTGGTCAGCGCTCGGCCCTCGGTCTTGTGCGTGACAAAAAACATTTCGACCAGGACGCTGGGCATGCGCGCGCCGACCAGAACGTAGAACAAAGCTTTTTTGACGCCGAGGTCGCGCACTTCACCATAGCGCCGGCCTACCTGCGAGACAACGGAGGCGTGCAGACGGTTGGCCAGCGTGATCGAATCCTCGAGCTTCAAGTTCTGGATCATGTCGCTCAGGATGAACTGAATGTCGGTGACGCTGGTGCGCGCGACGGCGTTTTCACGCGCCGCGAGCCGGTTGGCGGCTTCGTCCGTAGTATTGTCCAGATAGTACGTTTCCAGACCTCTTGCGTCCGGATTCGGGCTCGCGTTCACGTGGAGCGAGATGAAAAGATCGGCCTGTTCCGCATTGGCGATCGCCGTGCGGTCTTTTAGATCGACGAAAGAATCGTCGTTCCGCGTGAGAACGACCTCCACGCCCATTTCTCGTTTCAGTTTGAGCGCCAGCTTCCTGGCGACGTTTAAAACGACATCCTTCTCCGCGATCCCGCCGACTCCGATCGCGCCGGGATCTTTGCCGCCATGACCCGGATCGATGACGATCTTGCGGAGCGCGGGGACGAGAGGCTTGGCGGTTTTTGCTCCCGGAGCCGCTTCTTTCTTTTTCTCCACCGGAGCGACTCTGTCGCCGTTCTCCCGTCCCTGGATATCGACGACCAGACGATAAGGATTGGATAACACCGAGGTCCGGTAACTCCCCACGCTGTTCATGTCCAGCACCACGCGCACCACCTCGGGGCTGAACTGCGCGGCGCGCACCTGGCGCAACAATCCGTCCTGAATCAAAATCGGCTGCTTGGCGTCCGCGCCGAGCCGAGAGCCCACGAGATCGACGTAGATGCGCGGCGGAAGCCCCTTGGACAGATCCTCTTTAAGCGCGTGCGTCGCGTAACGAACTTCCGACGACAGCTCCAGCGTCACCCGGGTACGGCTTTCCGTCGAGGCGTAGCGGATCTGGGATAGAACGGCCTTTCCCGGCTCGGCCGCATGGCTCGACGCGCCGGCCAGTAGCATCAAGAAAAGCACCCGATAAATACTGCGAAAGCGCATCGGACTTATCGATTCTCCTTTTTCACCTGTTCGACGAGGTCGTGCAAAACATTCAACGCTTCGAGCGGCGTCAAGGTCGAAACGTCGATTTTCTTAAGCTCGTCGCCGAGCCTGCTTTCCGCAGAGCCGAACAAGGCCATCTGCGCCGGTTCTTCCTTCCGCGTTCCGCGCGCGAGCCTCGGGCGGCCCCTTTCGTCCAGCTCGCCGCCGGCTAAATTTTTCAGTATCTCCTTGGCGCGCTCGACCACCGTTTCCGGAAGTCCCGCCAACCTGGCGACGTGAATTCCGTAGCTGCGGCTGGCCGCGCCTTCGACCAAGCTGCGGAGAAAAATGACATCCCCCTTCCACTCTTTCACCGCGAAGTTGAAATTCTTCACCCGCTCGTTCGTCAGCGCCAGGTCGGTCAGCTCGTGATAATGCGTCGCGAACAGAGTGCGCGGCCGGTGCGGCGAGTCGTGAAGCGACTCCGCGACGGACCAGGCGATCGAGATGCCGTCGAAGGTGCTGGTGCCGCGTCCGACCTCGTCGAGAAGAATCAGGCTTCGCGCCGTCGCGTGGCGCATGATGTGCGCCGTCTCTTTCATCTCGACCATGAAGGTCGATTCGCCGCGCGCTAGATAATCCGCCGCGCCGATGCGCGTGAAGATGCGGTCGACAAGGCCGACGCGGGCCTCGGCCGCCGGCACGAAGCTTCCCATCTGCGCCAGGACGACGATCAGCGCGACCTGGCGCATGTAAGTCGATTTACCGGCCATGTTCGGCCCGGTGAGGACGATGATTTGCTGCGACTCGGGATCGAGCGCGCAATCGTTGGCCACGAAGGCGCCGCGGCCGAGCACGGCCTCGACGACCGGGTGGCGCCCCTCGCGAATCGAAATGCAAAGGCCGCTGTCCACCTGGGGCCGGACGAAATGGTTGGAATGCGCCGACTCGGCGAGCGCAAGCAGCACGTCGAGTGTCGCGAGCGCGTCGGCGGTCCGCTTCATCGGGTCATAATAAGTCGCGATGGTCTCCCGCACCTCGCTAAAGAGAGCCAGCTCGATCTTTTGAATCTCCTCTTCCGAATTTAGAATTTTGGCTTCATATTCCTTCAGCTCCGAAGTGATGTAGCGCTCGCCGTTCGCCAAGGTCTGCTTGCGGACGTAGTCCGCCGGCACGGCGCCGAGATGGGAGCGGGTCACCTCGATGTAATAGCCGAAGACCCGATTGTACCTGACTTTGAGAGAGTTTATTCCGGTGCGCTTCTTCTCGCTGCTCTCGAAGCGCGCGACCCACTGCTTGGCGTCCTTGCGCAGCGAGCGCAGCTCGTCCAATTCGGCGTTATATCCGGGGCGAATCGTTTCGCCGGCCTTGAGCGTCGCCGGCGGATCATCGACGATGGCCCGCTCGAGGAGCGCGATCGCCTCCGGCAGGTCGAGCAATTCACCCGCCAATGAGTCGAACATCCCCGCCGAGCGACGTTGGACCGCGGCCTTGATCGGAGCAACGGCGCGCAACGTGTCCTTGACCGCAATTAAGTCCCGCGGCTGCGCGCTGCCCGCGACGATTCTTCCGGCCAGCCGGTCGAGATCCTGAACTCCCTTCAACAAATCTTTTAGCTCCTGGCGCGCGGCGTAATCCTCCACCAGCTCCCCGACGCCTTCCTGGCGGGCGCGAATGGCTCGCTCATCGAGCAAGGGGTACAAAACCCACTGCCGCAGCCGGCGCGCTCCCATCGGAGTCTCCGTCCGATCGAGAATCCCCAGCAGGGAATTTTTCTTGCTTCCCTGGAAGTCCGAGAGCAGCTCGAGGTTATGACGGGTGATCTCATCGAGCATCAGATAGCGCGAGGCCGAATAAGGCCGCAATGGGCGCAGCCCCTTCACGACCGCCGGGGAGTTTTCCTCCAAAAATGCGACGACCGCTGCAGCCGCGTGAATCCCCTGCTCCCACTCCCCGTCGATCTGACCGGACCAGAGCTTAACCGCCTTCAGGCGCTCCTCGGCGTTGGCGGAAAACCAGAGCGGGGAGACCGGACTCAGATGAAGCCCCGGAAAATCGCGCGACAATTCTGCAGCGATGGATTCGCCGGCGTCGGTGAGAATCAACTCGCGCGGACGCACCCGTCCGATTTCATCTTTCAAGGACGCGTAGTCCGCGACTTGGGTGAAGCGAAACTCGCCGGTGGTCACGTCGGTTACGGCGAGACCGTAGACTTTCTTGCCGCACGCGACGGCCGCAAGGAAGCTGTTGTCGCCGGCGTCCAGCGCGTCGCCTTCGGTGACGGTTCCCGGCGTGACCACGCGCACAACCTCGCGCTGCACGATGCCCTTGGCGATTTTCGGATCCTCTACCTGCTCGCAGATGGCGACTTTGTAGCCGGCGTCGAGGAGCTTGCCGACGTACGGCGTCATGGCGTGATAAGGAACGCCGCAGAGCGGGACCCCGCCGTCGTCGCTGCGGTTGCGCGACGTGAGCGCGATGTCGAGAATCTTCGAAGCCTTCTCCGCGTCTTCGAAGAACATCTCGTAAAAATCGCCCAGGCGAAAAAACAGGATCGCGTCGCGGTACCTCTCCTTGATCTGGAGGTACTGCCGGATCATAGGCGTGAGCTTGGAGGCTTCCATGAGAATCTACGCCGCCGTTTGCTTCCCTTCGCCCCTGCGCTCGCGCGCGGCAATTTCACCGCGGGTTATACGGCGAACTTCGCCGTCCAGCTCACGCACGAGATTGCCGATGCCGAGGGAAAAGACGAACCGACGGTCCATCGCTTCGAGGATCTTTTTCCGATCGCTGGTGAGCACGAACAGCTTGTCGCCGTCGGTAAGGTAGCGGAGCGACTGGAGCGGCTGTGCCTCACCGGGAAATGATTCTTTGAGGTGGCGCAGACAGCGGCGGATTTTTTGCAGGCTAAGCCCATGCTCGCCCAGGTCTTTGACGACCTTGAGCTGCACCAGGTCGGAGAACGAATAGAGCCGCTTCGTCCCCCGCCCGCCCGCCGTCTTCACCGACGGCTGGATGAACCCCTGCTCGTCCCAGTATTGGATCTGCCGAAGGCTCACGCCGACGATCCGGCTCACCGTCTTGCTGTCGAAAGCGTCCATTCAAACCTCCAAAAATGGAAACAAGAGTGTTTTCAGGGAAGGATAAAAGGGAGGGGAAGAATTGTCAAGGAAAATGGTTATTTCGATCGGTTCGCAGATCGATGGCTGGGATGTCGCCCTGAGCCCTTCGCTCGATGTCATCCTGAGCAAGGCGAAGGATCTCGCGTCCTACTCAAGGTAAACTCCGCGAAGGGTCTCGAGACCTGTCCTGAGCGAAGTCGAAGGATTCTTCGGCTTCGCCTCAGAATGACAAAAGCGGTTTTCACTTCACGGTTTCGAGTGCCCCGGATCGATCCAGTACACCTCTTCCGGCTTTTCCACAGCAGCGATATCTAGATTCACGACGACCGGCTCCTGGTCGCTGCGCACGACGACGCACATGAGGGGCTCATCGGTCAGCGCGTTGATCTCCTGATGCGGAACGAACGGCGGGACGAAAATAAAATCCCCCGCCCCGGCGTCGGCGACAAACTCCAACTTCTCACCCCACCTCATCCTCGCTCTGCCGCTGATGATATAGATGACGGTTTCCAGCGCTCCATGGTGATGCGGCGCGGTCTTGGCGTTGGGATGAATTTCGACGCTGCCCGCCCACAGCTTGTTCGCTCCCGCCATCGCGCGATTAATCGCTGCGGCCCGCGTCATCCCCGGCGTTTGCGGCGTGTTCGTGTCGAGCTGATGGCTGCGGACGATTCGCACGCCGTCATCGCGCCATTGTGATTTCTGCTCGGCCATCAGTGCGAATGGTGCTTGCGCTGCGCGTCGACGCGCTTAACGGAACCTCCAAGGAGCCAACGACAAAGGGGGTTCTTCATCATAAATCTTAAACACCCTTTAACGCTTCCAGCACTTTCTCCGCCGTGATGGGAAGAGACTTGATCCGCACCCCGACGGCGTCTTCGACGGCATTGGCGATCGCCGCCGCGGTATTGCCGATGCACTTCGGTAATAGTTGGTTACTCCTATTTCTCTGTAAGCTCTACCCGTGCCCTCGTCTCCGGTTTGTGGTCGGTCAAGTTGGTCTTGCGCCACGCCTCAAATTCGGAAAACCGCAGATCCGGCGGTTGCGCCCACCTTGGATCCCGGAAGTAGGTCCACGTGTATTCCGGTATGAATCCAGCGTTGGCCACCGCTACTAGCTGATCCAGGTAAGCATCAGGCTTGGCTTTCTGGGATTCCCGCACATGGCGCCACACGGCAGCGCACGCCTGACGGGCTTCGACTTCCTCGGCAAATGTATATTGGTATCGCGTAGCGCCGGGATTTTTCTCCCAGTATAACTTATCTACCCAGAGTGAACGTGAACCGGCATAATACAGCCATGCCGGTCTCGCAGCCTCGGGGAGCGACGAATCAACAACAATCCGCGTGCTGAGCCTACGGTCAGAAGCCGAATGATAAGCACAGCCGACAGACAAAATAAACACCAGGGGTATAAGGAAGTATCTCATCGCATGATATCTGTCGGCCGCTCAGCGCCCCTTTAACGCTTCCAGAACTTTCTCCGCCGTGATCGGGAGCGATTTGATCCGTACCCCGACGGCGTCTTCGACGGCGTTGGCGATCGCCGCCGCGGTGGGCATGATGGCGGTCTCGCCGATGCTCATGCTGTGGTACGGTCCGCTGCCGGCGGCGGACTGGATGACGGTAGTCTGGAGCGGCGGGATGTCTTGAATCGTGGGGATTTTATATTCGCCGAGGTTGGCCGTCGCGACCTTGCCGCCTTCGTCGATCGCCACTTCTTCCATGCGCGCCTGGCCCATGCCCATGACGATGCCGCCGTCGATTTGTCCCTGATGGCTGAGGGGATTCACGATCGTTCCGGTATTATGGGCCGTAGAGAGCCGACGGATTTTTACCGCGCCGGTTTCCCGGTCCACTTCGACCTCGGCGACCTGCGCGACCATTGAGGCCTCCGGCCCGTCCTTCATGTTTTGATAATGGCCTTCGGCGACGATCGGTGAGCCCTTCGCCTTCACGATCTCGGCAAAGGTCATCCTCCGCTCGGCGCGCGCATGAATCACGGCGCCGGCGTGGAGGATGAGGTCCTGCGGTGGCGCGCCCATCAGTCCCACGGCCGATCGGACGATCGCATCGCGCGCGTTCTTCGCCGCCTCGTAAGCCGCGCTGCCGTGGACTCTCGTGCTGCTGCTGCCGCGCACGCCGGTGTCTTTGAGCACTTTCGTCGTGTCCAGCGACTCGACCCCCACGAATTCCAGCGGCACCTTGAGCTCTTCGGCGACGATCTGGCGCATGACCGTATAGGCGCCCGAGCCGACGTCCATCACCGCGGCGGACAAGGTGACCGCGCCGTCTGCAGCGACCTTCACATAGGCGTACGATTCGCCGCCTTTGGATACCCACTGCGCGACGGCGCAGCCGCGCCCGACGCTTTTCGTCTTCGTTCCCGAGTAGCCCGAATCTTTCAGCGCTCGTTTGAGAGTTTCTTCGGCCCTGATGTGCTCGATCGTCTCGCCCGTGGGCGAGATATCGCCGTCGCGCATAAGATTCTTGAGCCGAAACTCCACCGGGTCGAGCCCCAGCTTCTTGGCGACGAGATCCATCTGGCTTTCGGTGGCGAAAAAGCCCTGCGTGTGACCCGGCGCGCGCATGTAGCCGCACGGCACGCGGTTCGTGTAAACGTAATTCTCCTCGATCAACACGTGCGGGATCCGGTATGGTCCGGCGCTGTCGTGCGCGCCGACGAGAAAACCCTGCGGCCGGAACGATGCGTACGCGCCGCTGTCGAAAATAAAAGCGGTATGCTGGGCGACGAGAGCGCCGTCTTTCTTCACGCCTGTCTTGATCCGGATCGTCGCCGCGTGCCGCGGATTGCCCGCGGCAAGCTCTTCGCTGTAATCCATCACGAATTTCACCGGACGGCCGCTCTTCGCCGACAGCGCGTAGCAGAGCGCGGCGTCGTTGTGGTCGCCTTTGCCGCCGAAGTCACCGCCGATATAACAAGGATGGACGACGAGCTTTTGCGGCGAGGTCCCGAACGCATTCGCCAGTTGGTCTCTTAGATTGTACGGGCTTTTCGTCGAGGCCCATATGTCGGCGTCCCCGTCTTCATGCGCCTGAACCACGCACGAGTGCGGTTCGATGTAGGCCTGATGGACTCGCGCAGTGGAAAAAACATTTTCGATGACGAAATCGGACTGCTCGAACCCTTCCGTTGCGTCGCCCTTTTTCCATTGCAAATGGACCATCACGTTGCTGGCCCGTTCCAGCGGGTGGACGAGACCGCTGTAACGGCCCACGTCCGGGTGAAGGATCGGCGCGCTCGCCATCATCGCCTGGAGCGGGTCCAGAACCGCAGGCAGGTCCTCGTATTCGACTTCGATGAGATCGATCGCCTGCGCGGCGATGTCTTCTGTTTCCGCCGCGACGGCGGCCACCTTCTCGCCGACGAATCGGACGACGTCCTCCGCCAGAACCGGCATGTCAATGATTTTCTTGCCGATCTTCGCGCCCGAAATATCTCTGCCGGTGATGACCGCGCGAACCCCGGGAAGCTCGCGCGCCTTCTCGATAGCGATTTTTTTGATCCGCGCGTGGGGCACGGGACTGCGCAGGACCTTGACCCAAAGCATGCCCGGCAAGACGACGTCGACGGCATACACCGCCCGGCCCGTGACCTTCTGCTCCCCTTCGACCCGTGGAGCGGGAACTCCCACGACGTGTTTATCGATCACTGAGGCCATGGAGAAATGTCAGATCTTCTTTTTTCTGCGAGAAACGTAATCGACGAGGAGATATTCACCGAGCCGGTCCGGCCGCGTGTAGAAGGCGCGGCCGCGATTGATGCGGGTGAGGGCGTCGACGAAGTCTTTGAGCACCGGACTGTCGTCGAGCATGAAGGTATTGATCTTGATGCCGCGGCGGGTGACGCGCTCGGCCTCGCGCAGGGTCTCTTCGGCCGCGCGCTGGCTGATGCCGCCGAAGCTGAGCGGCCACTCGCAATAGAGGCGGCCCTGGCGGCAATAGGCGGTGGGCTGGCCGTCCGTGATGATGATCATCTGCTGGTTTTGGCTCGGCCGCCGGTCGAGCATCTCCGCGGCGAGATGGAGTCCGTCTTGAAGGTTGGTAAAGGGATCGCCCATGTTCCACGTCGCTTCGGGAAGATCTTTCGCCTTGAGCTCGACGGCGCGGGTGAAAAAGCCGACGATGCCGAAGTAGTCGCGCGGATGCAGCGAGCGCATCAGGCTGTCCATCGCCAGCGCCACTTTCTTGGCCGCGGCGAAGCGCCCGTCCCAGCTCATCGACCAGCTCATGTCGAGCAGGAGCACGGTGGCCGCCCGCGTCGAATGTTCCGTTTCATAGACCATGAAATCGCTGGGACGAAGCCGGACGGGCAAGCCGCCTTCGTTCAGCAGCGCGTTCTTCAAGGTCTGGATGATGTTGAGGTGAAGCGAGTCGCCCTGAGCGTAGCGCCGGCTCTCTTCGGTCAAGAGCTCCTGCGAGCCGCGCTTGCGCACCGCGTGCCGCCCGAAAGCGTCGCGGCGAAGCTGCTCGAAGATGTCCCTGAGCGCCAGCTGACCGATTCTCCGGACGCCGCGCGGCGTGAGCTCGAAGTGGTCGCCGCGGCTGACGACGTAGCCTTCATCTTCGAGCGTGGACTCGAGACGGGCGACGCCTTCGAGATCGCGCGCCGCGTCGTTCCCCAGCAGCTTTTGCAGCAGATCCAATTCCACCTGATCCGGCCGCATGCTCGAAAGCTGCGATTCCAGACGGCGCAGCTCCTCCAGCCGGTCGAGAGTCTCTTGCGCTTCTTTGAAATCCAGCGGCGTCTGCCCGCGGAAGAGATTCCCCTCTCGTCGGATCGAGTTTTCGAGCCGCCGGATCTGATCCAGCCGGGAGAGCAGCTCCTGAAATCTCTCGCCGGCCTCGGGATTTTCAAATTCATAGTCGGAGAGCTTTTCTACGGCGTCGCTCGATTTCGCCGGCAAGCGGTCGAGGAATTTTTTCTTTTCTTCCGTCTCCGGTTTTTCGCCGAGCTCATCCAGCGTCCGCCGCTCGTCCTCGACGATCGACTGGAGCTCCTCCTTCACCTCGTCCAGCGCCGACTGAATCCGGTATTGCTCGTAAATCCGCCGCATCTCGCGCGCCACCTGCGAAAGCAGATCTTCCAGGCCGGGCGCGCGCTTCTCGCCCTGCTTGAGGCCGCGCTGCATCAGGCGGCGCATCGCCTGCTGCAGGTCCCCGGTGTCGCTCATATTTTCGTTGAGCTGCTCGAAGACGCTGTCGGCGTCGAGCGCGTCTCCGTTCGAACGGTCCCAGCGGCTGTAGCGGATCTTACGCATGCTAGCCTCATCACCCGACCCTCTCCCCTGCCCTCTCCCTCAGGGAGAGGGTAAGGGTGAGGGTTACTTTCCGTACGTGATCCTTCCGCCCTCCATCTCTTTGTTCAGCTTCTGGTGCAAATGAAGCCCTTCGAGAACGAACTCGGTCGCCGACGCCATCAGCGCGGGAGATTCCATCGGCCCGAGCGTGCGAATCGCTTCTTTGAGGCCGGGGATCTCTTTGATGCCCTCGAGGTAGTCCTGCGAAGGCATCGCGTCGGAGACCTCCACGCCCCAACCCGAGTTGAAGTAATCGACGACTTTCTGCAGCGAGTTGACCGTGAAGTATTGATCGAAGACTTTTAAGATAGCGCGATTGACGAGCTTCTCGACCAGATCGTCTTCCCTTTTGTCCTCGCCGACGTATTCCATCTCGATCTTCCCGCTGGTGGAGGCCAGGATCGAGTGCATATCGCTGACGCGCGGCACGACTTCCGTCTCTTTGAGGCGCAGCGCTCTTTTCTCCGCGTTGCTGATCAAGCTCTCGTAATTGTTGATCGTTACGCGCACGCTCACCCCCGACGATTGGTTGATCTCGTTCGACTTCCGCGCCTCGAACGTCATATGTCCGAGAATCTCCTTGATGAATTGCGGCACGCGCACCGTCTGGCTCCGGTCGCTCATCGGAGCGGACTCCTGCTCCATGATGGCCATCTCGTCCTGAATGGTCTGCGGATAGTGCGTGCGAATCTGGACGTCGAAGCGGTCCTTCAGAGGCGTGATGATTCTCCCGCGGCTGGTGTAGTCTTCCGGGTTGGCGCTGGCCACGATCACGACGTCGAGCGGCAGACGGATTTTGTATCCCTTGATCTGAACGTCCTTCTCTTCCATCAGATTGAAGAGACCCACCTGAACCTTTTCGGTGAGGTCGGGCAACTCGTTGATGGCGAAGACGCCGCGGTTGGTGCGCGGGATCAGACCGTAGTGGATCGTCTCTTCATCGGCCAGATAGCGTCCCTCGGCGACTTTGATCGGATCGATCTCGCCGATCAGGTCGGCGATGGAGACGTCCGGCGTCGCGAGTTTTTCGCCGTATCGATGGTCTCTGCCGATCCATTCGATGGCGAGCGCGTCTCCCTGCTCCTCCAGCTTTCTCCGGCAGGCGCGGCAGATCGGCTGAAAGGGATTGTCGCTGATCTCGCATCCCTGAACGATCGGGATCCGTTCGTCCAGGAGCGAGACCAATCCGCGGATGATCCGCGACTTGGCCTGGCCGCGCTCGCCCAGGAAAACCATGTGGTGCCCCGACAGAATCGCGTTCTCGATGTCGGGGATGACGGTCTCGTCGTAACCAACGATGCCCGGCAGAATGCGCTGGGCGCTCTGAAGATACGCCACCAGGTTTTTACGCATCTCCTCCCGCACCGTGAGGACCCGTTGCCCGCTTTTTCTAAGTTCGCCTAAAGTTCTTGCCTCGTTCACGCTTGATGCCTCCCGCTTTTAAAATATACACTCGCCTTTTTCATCCCTCATCCCTCAGCTTTCATGCTTTTTGTTTGTTCCCTGTACGGTCGCAATTCATTTTCCAGCGACGCGACCTGCCGCTCCTTTTCGCGCAGCGCGCGCCTGAGCGACCACTGATCGATCAGGAAGCCCGCCCCCGCGAGAACCACCCCGAGCAGGATCGAAAACATCACCAGCAAGAACAACGGCAGCGGCGGCGTCTCCAGACCGAAATAATATCTGAGCACGACCCATCCCGTGTTCTGCATGGAAAACGTGATGCCGAGAATGAAAAGCAGCGCCAGAAAAATCGTCTTCAGAACCTTAACCACGGTCGGCAGCCATCGCGTTTTGGAATAGAGGACTCAGCCGGTCATAGCTGTCGAGGAGATGCTGCGAGATGATTTTGGCCTCGCCGAGGACCGGCATAAAATTGGTGTCCCCCTCCCAGCGCGGCACCACGTGCCAATGAAGATGGTCCTCGACGCCCGCGCCGGCGCATTTGCCGAGATTCATTCCCAGATTAAACCCTCCCGGCTGATACGCTTGCCGAAGAATCTCGACCGACAGACGCAGCGTCTCGGAGAGGTCCCGGTATTCTTCTTGAGGCAGGGACGAGAGCTGGTTTTCATGCCGCTTCGGCGCCAGCAGAACATGGCCGCTATTATACGGGTATTTGTTCAACATGACCACCGAGTGGGCGGTTTCAGCGAGAATCAAGGCGGAGCGGAGGTCCTTCTCTCTAGGTCGGTCACAGAAAATGCATCCGGGAGTTTTTCCCTCTTCGATATAGGCCATTCGCCAGGGGGCCCAGAGCGCCCTCATTCAACGTCCTTAGGCACGGGTTTCCCGTCGACTCTGAGGCGCAGCTCTTTGCCCACTTTGAAAAACGGCACCCGTTTCGCGGCGACCGATACGATCTCGCCGCTCTTGGGATTTCTTCCTTCGCGGGCGCGCCGGTGCTTCACCACGAAGCTACCGAAGCCGCGAATCTCGATTCTCTCCCCGTGCCCCATGGCGTCCACCATGGATTCGAAGATTGCGTTGATGATGACTTCGGAATCGCGGTGCGACAGATGGGGAAATCTCTTGTTAATCTCTTCGATCAAATCCCGCTTCGTCATAAGACCCCCCTCGGCAAAACCGGAAATTCTCGAATGATGGTCGGCGGCTCGCCCTCGCGCGCGCTCTACTACGGAAGCAAAGAGGGCGACCACTCGTAGCGCAAGCCCGATGTTTCCTGCCGGCTCAAGCCGCGAATGAAGGTGGAGGAAAACAGCCTTTCCAGCCAGCTTTTTTGGTCCGTCCGTGAATAAACCACCTGCGGCGTCCCCTGAATGCCCACGCGCTTGGCCGCCAGATCGACGGCATCTTCCATATTACCTAAAACGTCGACCAATCCCAATCCCTTGGCCTGTTCGCCGGAATAAACCCGGCCGTCCGCCAGCTCTTTCACTTTTTCTTCCGGCATCCGCCGGCCCTTGGCGACGGCGCCGACGAACTGCGCGTGCACGTTGTTCACCAGCTCCTGAAGAATCTTTTTCCCCTCCGGGCTGAGCGGCCTGAGCGGAGAGCCGATGTCTTTGTTGGGACCGCTCTTGATGCTGGTGCCCTGGATGCCGATCTTTTTCATCAGCTCTTCGACGTTTCCCAACTCCATGATGACGCCGATCGACCCGGTCAGCGTCCCCGGGTTCGATACCACCTGGTCGCACGCGCTGGCGATGTAGTAGCCTCCGGAAGCGGCGACGCTGCCCAGCGAAGCGATCACGGGCTTTTTCTGGCGCAGCTTGCCGACTTCCGCGTAGATCTCCTGGGTGGGAGCGACCGAGCCGCCGGGAGAATCGATCCGGAGCACCACCGCCTTGATTCCCTTGCTGTCGCCGAAGCGCTTGAGGCTCTCGATCGTGTCGCGGGAATCGTTGATCGCGCCTTCGATCGCGACGACCCCGACCGCGTCGCCTCCGATCGCGGTCAGCACGCCGGCCTCGCCGCCCGTGAGATAGGCGTAAAAAAACACCCCGACGAAAAAGATCAGGATGAAAAGAAAAATAAAACCCAGCCCCTTGAGCAGCGAACGTCCCCGCGCCATCGTCGCCAATCCGCTATTGCGGATTGCCTCCTTTTGCCTTGTCGCCGGGCTGCGGCGTTCGGCCGACCTCGGCCGAAGGCTCTTCGTCGCGGTCGAGCCTGAGCTCTTCGTTGAGAATCGCCTCGAACGAGAACCGGCCGCCTTCCTTCTCTCTCTTGAGATAATTCTCCATCTCCTGGCGCTCCTCGGTCTTTTTTAGGGCGCGGATGCTGAGGCCGAGCTTGCGCTCGTGCGGCTCGGCGTTGATCACTTCGGCCTCGACGGTATCGCCGACTTTAAAAAGACTCGAAGGCTTGTCCACCCGCTCGGTGCTCAACTGAGAGACGTGGATCAATCCTTCCACGCCCTCTTCGAGGCGGACAAAGACGCCGAAATCCGGCACGCTCGCCACTTCGCCTTTGACCTTGGAGCCGACCGGATATTTCTTCGCGATCACCTGCCACGGATCGGGCGCGAGCTGCTTGATGCCGAGGGAGAAGCGCTCGTTCTGAACGTCGACGCCCAGCACCTTCGCCTCCACCACGTCGCCTTTCTTGTAGAGCTCCGACGGATGCTTGACCTTCTTCGTCCAGTGAAGATCGGAGACGTGCACCAGCCCGTCGATACCTTCCTCGACGCCGATGAAAATACCGAAATCGGTCACGTTGCGCACCGGTCCCTTGACGACGGCGCCGACGGGATATTTTTCCTTGGCCTGCTCCCAGGGATTCGGCATGACCTGCTTGAGGCCCAGAGAGATGCGGCGATGGTTCGGATCGACGTTGAGCACGACGACCTCGACGGTCTCGCCGACCTGGACCACCTTGGAAGGATGCGCGATCTTCTTGGTCCAGGACATTTCCGAGATATGGATGAGTCCTTCCACGCCCTTCTCCAATTCCACGAACGCGCCGTAATCCACCAGGCTCACGATTTTTCCCTTGATGCGGTGCCCTACGGCATAGGTATCGGCGACAGCGTTCCACGGGTCGGGCATGATCTGCTTCATGCCGAGAGAGATGCGTTCGCGCTCGGCGTCGAACTTGAGCACCACGACCTTGATCCGGTCGCCCACCTTGACCAACTCCGAAGGATGGCCGATCCTGCCCCACGACATGTCGCTGATATGAAGGATGCCGTCGATCCCGCCGAGATCGACGAACGCGCCGTAGCTGGTGATGTTTTTGACCGTCCCCTCGAGGATCACGCCCTCTTCGAGAATTTTAAGGATGTCCTTCTTCAAGCTGTCGCGCTCTTTCTCCAGCAACGCCCGGCGCGAGACCACGACGTTGCCGCGCGCGCGATTGAATTTCAGCACCGCGAATTTGTCTCTTTGGCCGACGAACTTGTCGAGATTTCGCGTCGGCCGAATGTCCACGTGCGAGCCGGGCAGAAACGCGGGGACTCCCAGATCGACCTTGAACCCTCCTCTCACCTTGGCGACGATCACGCCCTCGACTCCCGTTCCTTCGCGGGAGGCCTTCTCGATGTCCTCCCACACCTTCATGTTCTCTGCCCGTTGGCGCGATAGAACGATCCCTCCTCCTTCGCCTTCGGAGGAATCGAAGAATACATCGACCTCATCGCCGACTTTCACCTGCGGCTTGCCCTGGCGATCCAAAAATTCCTGCAGCGGGATCTGCCCCTCGGATTTATAACCCACGTCGACCATCACGTGCGTCGCGGTGATGCCGACCACCGTTCCCCGGACGACTCCGCCCGGTTTGACCGAGCGCATGCTCTCCTCAAAGAGGGTTTCAAAGTCGTCGCCGGTGTTTGGGGTATCCTGTTTTTCGGCCATGAGATTCGTTTTCCCTTCCTTATGTAGACATCTTCTTTTTTATTTCTTGCATGATTCGCTCCATGATTTGATCGACGGTGCGGCCCGTCGAATCGATCGCGACCGCGTCCTCGGCCCGGCGCAGCGGCGCCAGGGCGCGCTCCTGATCCCGCCGGTCCCGCTCTACCATTTCTTCCAGAGTCTCGTCCAGAGAGACCCGCTTTCCCTGCTCCTTCAGCTCAGCGAAGCGCCGCTTCGCGCGCTCTTCGGGACCGGCGGTGAGAAAAATTTTCACCTCCGCCTGAGGAAAGACGACGGTGCCGATGTCTCTACCCTCGGCAACGACTCCGCCGCGCGCGCCCATCGCCCGCTGCAACTCCACCATTCTTTCCCTGACCGGCCTCAGCGCCGATATCTTCGACGCCCACTGGCTCAGCTCCGGCGTGCGGATCTCGGTAGTTACGTCCCGCCCGTCGAGCAGGACCTTGAGATTCCCTTCACGCTCCGATAGCTCGACGTTTGTCTGTCCCAGCACCTCGCGCAATTTTTCCTCGTCTTCCAAATCGATCCCGCCTTGCCTGACCTTCCAGGCGAAGGCCCGGTACATGGCGCCGGTATCCATATATGTATAACCTAACTCTTTTGCCAAGCGCTTTGCCACCGTGCTTTTGCCCGCTCCCGCGGGCCCGTCGATCGCGACGATGAGCTTCTTCACCCATGCGCCTCTTCCTTCGTGCGCTTCGTGTCCTTCGTGGTCAATAGTTTATCACCACGAAGAGCACGAAGGTCACGAAGTTTGTAGGTCGATGAACAATCCAGGCTAGTCCGTTCATCGACACAAGCCTTCAAGCAAATCGAAGAATCCCGGAAACGAGATATCGGCGCACGCGGTGTCGTCGATTTCCACGCCGCCGCGCGACGACAAGCCGGCGACCGCGAGGGCCATCGCCACCCGGTGATCGCCGTAACTTCCGAGCGAAGCGCCTTCAAGACGGCCTTGACCCTCGATCGTCATGCCGTCTTCCCGCTCCTCGACCCGCACGCCGAGCCGCCGAAGCTGTTCGGTCATGCCGGCGATGCGGTCCGATTCCTTATACCTCAACTCTTTAGCGCCGCAAATAGTCGTCTTTCCATCGGCCAGCGCGCCCGCGACGGCAAGGACCGGATACTCGTCGATCGTCCGCGCCACCATTTCCGGACCGATAGCGACGCCTTTTAATTTTCCGCCCCTGACCCGGATATCCGCTACCGGCTCGCCGGCCTCCTCTCGCGGGTTAATGAATTCGATGGCAACGCCCATCCGTCGTAATACATCGATGACTCCGCTCCGAGTCGGATTGCACCCGAGCTCGCGAATCAGCAGATCGGAGCCGGGAACGGCGGCCGCCGCGACCATAAAAAATGCGGCCGAAGAAAGATCCCCCGGAACGTGAACGTCGTCGGCGGAAAGCTTGTGCCCGCCCTCGACGGAGATAACTCGGCCATCGGCGACCTCCAGCTTCGCGCCGAAAGCGCGCGCCATGACCTCCGTATGGTCCCTCGACTGTTGTGGTTCTTCTATAACAGTTACCCCGGCGGCCTGGAGTCCGGCGAGAATGATCGCCGATTTGACCTGCGCGCTGGCCATCGGCGTCGCATAGCGAATGGCCTTGAGCCCACCGCCATGAATTTCTAAGGGCGCGCAGTCTTTGCCGCCGCGGCTTTCGATCCGGGCGCCCATCAATCCGAGCGGCTCGATCACTCGCTGCATGGGCCGTTGGCGCAGCGAAGCGTCTCCATCCAGCGTGGAAGCAAACGGCCGGCCCGCCAGCACCCCGGAAAGCAACCGCATCGTGGTGCCGGAGTTGCCGCAATCGATAATTTTTTCAGGAGCGGCGAGTCCTTCCCAGCCTTTTCCCTCGACGGACAAAACGCCGCCGTTTTCTGAAATTCTCACGCCGAGATTTTTGAACGCACCGACCGTGCTGCGATTGTCTTCGCCGCCGGAAAGATTGTAGATCCGGCTCATTCCGTGGGCGATGCTCGCGAAGATCACGGCCCGATGGCCGATGGACTTGTCGCCGGGCACAGTAATCTCTCCGCGCAGCGGACGCTTCACTTCCTCGATTCTTCGCGCGCTGGGCTGTGATTTTGCGCTTAGGATATCCGCCTCCTCGCTTCGTTTGCCAGAGCGAACTCCCGCTCCAAGGCCGCGCCCTGCCCGTTGTCGATCATCCGCCTCAGCCGTTCGAGGCTACGGATGTAATCCGCCAAGCCTTTGCTCACGGCACTGCGATTGAGCAGGAAGATATCGCGCCACAGCTCCGGCCGGCTCGATGCGATGCGGGTAAAATCTTTAAATCCTCCGCCGCAGTATTCGATCACGTCCGTCGAATCCACTTTCGCCCGGCTCATCAGATTGACCAGAGCGTAGACCAGCGCGTGCGGCAGATGGCTTACGAGCCCGAGAATCTTGTCATGAACGTTGGCATCCATCTCTTCCACTTCGGCGCCGACTTTGCGCCACAGAGCGGCGACTTTCTTCAGCGCGGCGGGGTCCGTCTTTCTCGTCGGCGTGAGTATGCAGCGCTGGCCGACGAATAAATCGGCACGCGCCGCCTCCGCGCCCCACTGCTCGCCGCCGGCGATCGGATGCGCGCCGACGAACGGGAGCCTCGGCGGCAGCAGCTTATCCATGACGCGCACGATCTCCGCTTTCACGCTACCCACGTCGCTCACGATGCAGCCTGGATGGAGACAGCCCATAAACTCTTCCATGAGCGGCACGGTGGATTGAACGGGCGTGCCTAAAGCAAGAAAATCGGTTTCAAATGGAATATCGTAAGAGCGCAAAAAGTACTTGTCGATCATCCCTTTCTTAAGCGCCACGCGCAAGTTTTTTTCTCCCCGTCCGTAGCCGATCACCTCTTCAACGAGGCCGTGCTCGCGCGCCGCCAGCGCGAGCGACCCGCCGATTAGGCCGACGCCGGCGATCACCATCCTGCGGAACATCAAAGCCACTAGACTTCTCTCCCCAGCGCGGCGGCGACTTTTCTGAGATCGTCCATCAGCGCGGCGAATTTTTTCGGCTTGAGCGACTGCGGTCCATCGCTCAGCGCCACCTCGGGATGAGAATGGACCTCGATTAAAAGCCCGTCCGCGCCGGCGGCGACTCCCGCGAGCGCCATCGGCGCGACCAGATCCCAACGCCCGGTGCCGTGGCTCGGATCGATGAAGACCGGCAGGTGCGAAAGCTGTTTCAGCACCGGCACGGCGCTGATATCCAGGGTATTCCGCGTCTCGGTCTCGTAGGTGCGGATACCGCGCTCGCACAAAATGATCTTCCGGTTTCCCTCCGCGGCGATGTACTCGGCCGAGAGCAAAAATTCCTGAATCGTCGCGCTGAGCCCGCGCTTCAGCATCACCGGCAGCTTGAGCCTTCCAATCTCGGTCAGGAGCTTGAAATTCTGCATGTTGCGCGCGCCGATCTGAAGGACGTCGGTGTAGCGCGCGACGAGATCGAGATCGCGCGGGTCGAGCACCTCGGTGATGATCGGGAGACCGGTGATTTTCCTGGCGTGCATCAAGTAATCCAGCCCTTCTTCGCCGAGACCCTGGAAGCTGTAAGGAGAAGTTCTGGGCTTGAAGGCGCCGCCGCGCAAAAAGGTCGCGCCCGCTTCTTTGACGGGAATGGCGGATTCGAGCACCTGATCGCGCGATTCGACCGAGCATGGTCCCGCCATCACGTGCACCTTCTTTCCGCCGATTTGCCGGCCGCTTACCTCGATAATCGTGTTGTGCTTCTGGAACTCCCGGCTGACGAGCTTGTAGGGCTTCAGGATCGGGAGGACTTTCTCCACGCCGGGGAACGATTCGAGCGTCTGGTCCGCCATCAGCCGCTCGTCGCCGATCGCGCCGATGATCGTCCGCTCCTTTCCTTCCGAGACGTGGGCCTTCAGCCCGAAGCTCTCGATTCTCTCGATGACTTTCTCGATCTCTTCCTGCTTCAGCCCCGGCTTTAATACGACGATCATGGCTTCTCTAATCTCCTAAGAATGACTTGTGATTATAGCTTTCAACTCGTTTATGAATCTACTGTTTTCCTTCATCGTGCCGATCGTCACGCGGATATGCTCCGGGAGATCGTAGGCGCCCATCGGGCGGACGATGACGCCACGCTGCAAGAGTTGTTTGAAGATCGCTCCCCCGTCGCCGACGCGGAGTAAAATGAAATTCGCCCGGCTGGGAACCTGCTCCAATCCGAGCTTCTCGATCTCCCGCTGCAAATATTCCATGCCTTCGCGATTGACGTCGAGGGTCCGCCGCACGTGATCGACATCTTCCAGCGCGGCGAGCGCCGCCCATTGGGCCGCAGCGCTGACGTTGAACGGCTGGCGCACGCGGTGCATCAGGCCGACGAGATCTTTCGGACCGATGCCGTAGCCGATCCTGAGACCCGCCAGGCCGTAGAGCTTCGAGAAGGTCCGCAAGGTCAAAATTGCTTTGCCGGTCTCCTGATACGCGAGCGAGTTCGGATAGTCCGAATCGGCGACGTACTCGAAGTAAGCCTCGTCGGCGACGACCAGCGTATCGGGACCGACGCGGTCGAGAAACTTCTCCCACCGCTTTATGCCGTAGATCGTGCCGGTCGGATTGTTGGGATTCGCGAGAAACACGATCCGCGTTTTGGCGCTTACCGCATCGCCCATCGCGTCGAGATCGTGCGTGAAGTTCTTGAGCGGCACGATTTTGCACGACCCGCCCGCCGCCTGCACGATCAGGCGATAGACAACGAAGGCCTGATGCGCCATGACCGCTTCGTCGCCGGGCCTCATGAAGGTCCTGACGGCCAGCTCGATGATTTCATTGGAGCCGTTGCCGAAGACGAGCCGCTCCTCGGCGACGCCCAGCTTCGCCGCCAGCGCGCGCTTCAAATAAAAACAATCGCCGTCCGGATAGAGATGGAGCCGGCTCAGTCTTTCCGTGAGCGCCTTCAGCGCCCTGGGCGAAGGGCCGAGCGGATTCTCGTTCGACGCGAGCTTGATCGAATCCTCGATGCCGTATTCCCGCTCCACCTCTTCGATGGGCTTTCCCGGCTCGTAGGGAAACAGCGAGCGAATGTATTCCGGCACTCGATCCAAGAGGCTCATACGGCCGAGGGGTAAGAGCCCAAAATTTTGATGAACAGGCAGCTCTTCTCCAATTTTTTTACCGCCCGCTGGATCGGCGGGTCCTGGATGTGTCCTTGCAGATCGAGGAAGAAAAGATATTCCCACGGCTTCTGCTTCAACGGCCGCGACTCGATCTTGGTCAGGTTGATGCGGTTCTTCGCGAACGGATCGAGCATGCGATGCAAGACGCCGACTTCGTCTTTGACCGAAAAGACGAGCGAGGTCTTGTCCGCGCCGCTGGGGCTCGGCGTCTGCCCGCCGATCACGAGAAAGCGCGTGATGTTGTTGCTCTGGTCTTCGATGTTGCTTTCCACGGTTTCCAGACCGTAAAGCTCCTTCGCCAGCGCGCTGGCGACCGCAGCGAGGCTCGGGTCCGCGGCGGCCATCTGCGCCGCCTGCGCGGTGCTCGGCGCTTCATTCAGCGCCACGTTGGGAAGATTGGTCGTCAGCCAGCGCCGGCACTGCGCCAGCGCCTGCGGATGCGAAACGATCCGCCGGATGTCTTCCGTCTTTCCTGAACGCGACAGCAAATAGTGATGGACGTCTAAAAAAACCTCGGCGCAAATCTTCACGTCCGCCTCGACCAGCATGTCCAGCGTGTGCGTGACGACGCCTTCGGTCGAGTTCTCGATCGGCACCACGCCGTAGTCCACCCTTCCCTGCCGCACTTCCTGGAACACGTCCGCGATACCGGCCATGGGGACGTAGGTCGTCGAAGAGCCGAATTTCTCGCGCGCCGCCATGTGGGTATACGTCGCCTCGGGCCCGAAGTAGGCGACGTTGAGGGGCGCTTCCAGAGAACGTGAGGCGGAGAGAATTTCCCGATAGATGGAACGCACGGACCGCTCGGGCAGCGGTCCGCGATTCAGATGCGCAATCCTCTGAAAGATTTCCTTCTCGCGGCTGGGAACAAAAACATCCTTGTTGTCCAGACTTTTGGTCCGGCCGATCTTTTGAGCAAGAGTTGCCCGCTCGTTCAGCAGCTCTACGAGATTTTCATCGACCTGATCGATCTTTTTTCTGAGCGCATCGACCGTCTCTTTACGGCTCAAGGAGGACCTCACCCATAACCATACAAATTCATCCCGAAGTTATCTAACCTAGCTTAACGCCTGCGAAATTGCAAATATTTCCCGGCCTTGACGAAACCCAGAGAGCGCCGGTATGAGTGGCCTATGCCCTGGGAGATCGTCGTACCGGAAAACGAGACGCCGAAGCGGCTGGAAAATCTTCTCAAGAAGCGCTTCAACATCGGTTACGTGAGAAAGCTCTTTCGCAAAAACGGCGTGCGCCTCAACGGCAAACGCTCCGGACCGGAGGAACTGGCGCGTCCGGGAGACCGCATCCAGCTCTATGTTCCGTTTGAAAAGCAAAAGGCGCCGGTAAAGCCGGCGCGCGCGCGTCCGTTCGAGATCTTTTTTGAAGACGAGGATCTCGTGGTCCTGAACAAACCCGCGGGGCTCGCGGTCCACGAGGGAAAGGGAATCCTCAAGCGCGATACCGTTCTCGGAATGTTGGAGGCAGCGTATCGTCCGCGGGGCATCACGCCGAAACTCGTTCACCGGATCGACCAAGACACGTCGGGCCTTCTCGTCGCGGCCAAGAACGACCAAACGGCAGAGCGGCTGGAAAAGCTTTTCGAAACCGGCGACGTGGAGAAAGAGTACCTCGCGCTCGTGGCCGGACGGCTTCATCCCAACCACGGCACGATCGAATTCCCGTTGCCGGGACGAAACGGCCGGCCGGTTTCAGCCGTGACTCGTTACCGCGTTGAGGAGGAATTTTCCGATACGACTTTGGTTCGCGTTTGGATCGAAACCGGCCGCATGCACCAGATCCGCCTCCACTTCGCCCAGCTCGGCCATCCGATCGTGATGGACGACGAGCACGGCGACTTCGCCTTCAACAAAAAGTTTCGCAAAGCTTATGGCTTGAAGCGGCAATTTCTCCACGCGGCGATGATCGTATTTGAGTATCGAGGAAAAAAGCGAAGATGGAGTGCGGATTTGCCGGAGGATTTGGCGGGCACGTTGAAATCTCTAGAAGCTCGGTGACTTTTCTTTTTGCCTTTTTACTCTTACCCTTTGCCTTGCTCTTTCCTATCACTGCGCTTCCATGGGAGACAGCGTCTTTATCGTGTGACGAAAGGGCCTTCACCGCCGGTACTGCTATTCCAAGCCGTCATAGAAAGATATCTGTAGATGCCTGGAATCTCACTGATATTCCAGCGTCAGAAGCATTGCGGTAACTTCTTTGAAATACCTGTCTTTCACTGCCCCACTTACTGACAGATTGAAAGAGTGCATCCATTTGGGCCCGATCACAATATCAGTCCGCTTGAAGAAATCCCCTCCTTTCGCATTCATTACGAGATAAGAAGCGGTAGCCGCCCGGTAGCCGCCGATATCTGTCCAGCTCTGCCCTCAAAAAACGGACCCTGGCGTCCGGATTATCTCGTTCGATGTTTTTGGTCATCTTGCGAAACCTTTCCTCCGTCAAGTCGCTTACGGATATCGTTGGACTAGAAACGACGTTTATTTCAAGCCTCGTGAGTTGGAGTGCCCACGTCTCAGGCCAACGGAAAAGTACTGCATCCTGGTTCTGGGAGATTCGTTTCAGTTCTCGGAAGATATTGCTTGACGGAGAGTTGGGATCTTGAGACTCGAAATTCTCGAGTGACCGCGTAATCTGATGGTGCCCTCCTCCTACCCAGGAGTCTGGCACATTCATGCGCCAACGAAGCCTTGCTCCTTCGGCCAGCCACTCTGCATGGGCCTCGCCGATACTAACCGCGATGCAAATAGCGAGCAAGAGAACAGTGCGGCAGATACCCCTCTTCATAACCTGAGGACCGTCTAGGGGACAACTATGGGGGACAATTCAATCACTGCGCCTCCAATGGTGACAGCGGCATCGTCTTTTCGGGCGACGATAAAGCTTTCACCAACCGATACTGATACTCCAGCCCATCGAAGAAGGATTTCACCGCCAGGCGCTCGTCTTTGCCGTGGGCGCGATTATCACCGGGCTCGCTGGCAAGGCCGGAGTGGCCGTAGGCCGGGATGCCGGCGTTGCGCAGAAAGCGGGAATCGGTCGCGCCTGTGGACATCACCGGCACGACCGCGGCGCCCGGCCAGAACTCGGCTGTGAGCCGCTCGATCGCCTGGGAAGAAAATGGGGTCAGAGAACTTTTTCGATCCTGTCCAACCTAAGAACGCTGCAACTGGGCGCTGCTTTCGCGATCTCACCTCCTACGGATGGTTCAAAATTAACCCACCATACTTCACCTCGCCCCATCGGCAACATCCCCGAGCGTATCTTCAGCCCATTCAATGGCTTCTTTTTCTCGGGCTTCTTCTCCGGCCATCCGACGATAGGCGGCGTCCAAGCTCCTGCACGTTAACTGCGGGCGAAGCAAAGACTTGATAATCACTGCGCCTCCATTTTTCATATGCCCGCTCACTTGCCGCCGCACGATCGGGTCCTCTCACGCGGGGTGCGGTCAGGTGCGGAGGTGCGGTGAACCCTGCCCCGCCTTCGTTTTTGTATCTGAACAATCTGAGCAACGGCCCGTAGTGTCTCGTTGACAGCCTCACGATTTGGAAACAGGCGTGCTACGTCGGGATCAAGCATCACAACATTGATGCCTTCGGCATACCGGCGCGCGTACTTGCCGCGGACCCCGCCGGTAAAGTCATAGTGATGGCGCATTTCGTCGTCTCTACGAGCCCCCTTCTTCATATTTCCTCAAAGACGTATCTGACCAAGCACCTCGTTTAACCCTTTGCCGACATTTAACTGCCGCCGACAAGGGTTTCCAATCTAACGCTATGCGGCTGAGCGCCGCCCTCGTTTTTTTGCAGTCCGCTCTCGCCCCTTCTTAGGAAGCCGATCAAACTCTTCGGGCTCTCTATCGGGAACCTTGGATAGAACGGCCTCAAACCTCTTGCGACTCCCACGCTTGGCGCGTTCCTGAAGGTATTCCACGGTCATCAGCGCAGACATCTTTTCCGCGACCGCTGAATTGATAAGCTGATTGATAGACACACCCTCACGCTTAGCCAGGTCACCCAGCTTTTTATGGAGAAAATTTGGAAGTCTGAGACTCAACGCGCTCATTGCAGTGCTCCTATTCGTTTAAGGAACTGTGCAGGGGTCAGAATCTGCACGTCAAACTTCTCGGCTCCTGCAAAATCCCGCCTGTTGTAGGTAATGATGGCATCGCAGTCCCCGGCAACCGCTGCCTCCAAAATAAAATCATCCTTCGCATCTCTTAGATAAGGACGCCATAAAAAATAAACTTCCTGATGCTTGCCGACGCTGCATAAGTAATCCAGCAAGTCTCGGACATCGGAGTCGGCGAGGTGCAACTCCTCCAGTTGAGCCGATAAAACCTCTTCGTACTCAAGCACCACGGGAACGGAGAGGCAGATTTCAAAGTCTCCCTTTCCTACCATGGAGAGCAATTTGAAGGCCGCCCCCTTTTTTGACCGAAGTCCGGACACAAGAACGTTGGTGTCCAGAAGCACGAGAGGCACAGCCACTGTGGTATTATATGAGATACCATCAATTAAGCAAGGTTTTCGAGAATGAGCAACTAACGACTTCCTGACCAGCTCCCAACTGGATTGCCGCTTAAAGCATGCGGGAATGACGGACTTCGGATGGGCAATTGACGTCGCAGCAAGCTACGGTAATCGACCCGCGATTCAATCACTGCGCCTCCAATGGTGACAGCGGCATCGTCTTTTCGGGCGACGATAAAGCTTTCACCAACCGATACTGATACTCCAGCCCATCGAAGAAGGATTTCACCGCCAGACGCTCGTCCTTGCCGTGGGCGCGATTATCACCGGGCTCGCTGGCGAGCCCCGAGTGGCCGTAGGCCGGGATGCCGGCGTTGCGCAGAAAGCGGGAATCGGTCGCGCCTGTGGACATCACCGGCACGACCGCGGCGCCCGGCCAGAACTCGGCTGTGAGCCGCTCGATCGCCTGAACGAGGTCGGGCCGAGGCGGCGACGGCAGGCTCGGCGTGTAATCTTCCATTTGGCTGACGACGATCTTGTCGTTGGCCAATACTCTGACCAGGGTTTGCTGAACCTCGGCCACGGACTCGCCGGGCAGCACCCGGCAATTCACCGTTGCGCGCGCCGTCTGCGGCAAAGCATTCTTGGCGATTCCCGAGTCGAGCCGAGTCGCTACGCAAGTGGTCCTGAGCTGAGCGTTGTACGAGGGCCGGGTCGAGAGACGCGACGTGGCCGCGAGGTCCGCGGGGTTGCGAAGAATGGCCCGCATGTCCTCGGCATCCTGGCCGCTTTCGATAGAGGCAAGCCGTTCGAAGTAAGCGCGGGTCGCCTCGGTGAGCTTCACGGGAAACGCGTGCCTGACTAAACGACGGAGGCCTTCGGCGAGATGGTAGATCGCGTTGTCCCGGGTCGGCACCGCGCTGTGCCCGCCGGGGTTTTTAACTTCCAGGCGGTACATCACGGAAATTTTTTCGCTGACTTGCAGCCGGCTGACGGCCGGCTTGCCGTTCCTTAAGCTGATGCCGCCGCCTTCGTTCAGCGCGAATTCCGCATCGATGAGATTTTTGTATCTCTTCAGCAGCCACGATACGCCGTTGGTCGGAACGTCCCCCATTTCCTCGTCGGCGGTCAGTGCGAGGATGATATCCCGGTCGGGGACGAAGCCTTCTTGCTTATACCTAAGGAGATTCGCCACGAAGATGGCCGCCATCGCCTTGTCGTCCGACGTGCCACGGCCCAAGAAGTATCCATCCTGCTCCTGAAACTTGAATGGATCGAACGACCAATCCTCACGCCTGGCTTCCACGACGTCGAGATGGGCCAGTAAAAGAATCGGCCTGCGCGCGCCGGTGCCGCGCAAGCGCGTGACAAGATTCCCCTTGCGCGCGTCGCTCCCGAGCACATGAATATCGTCCTCCGGAAAGCCCGCGCGCCTGAGCCGCCGCGCCATCGCCTCGGCGGCGAGCGTCGTATTGCCGACAGAGTCGGTCGTGTTGATGTCGACGAGCTCTTTGTAGATCTCGCGCGCGAGCTGCTGGTGGGGAGTGAACGGCTGCGCGTAAGCGAATCCTCCGCTGAGCGCTACCGCAAGACAAGATGATAAGAGACGCATCATCATTGATCTAATGTCTTTCTCACCATACGAACACAATAAGAGAGATTCTTCGCTGCGCTCAGAATGACATGGGAGCTTGGATTAGCCTGAGTCCTTCCTCTGTCATCCTGATGAACGAAGTGAAGGATCTCTCCCGCTCCTCATATCACAAGTTGAAGAGCTGCGCCGCGGTGCCGCCTAACATCGCCGCCCTATCCTTTTCCGATCTCGCCGCTTCGCGCACCACATTCAGCGACTCAAGGATGTTTGCGGAGGTTTTGCATTCGAGCGGGTAGTCGGTGCCGAACAGGATGCGATCGGCGGAGGTGATGTTAAACGCCGCTGCCAGCGCCGGCGCCCAGGCGCCGGTTCCGGCGGTATCGAAGTAGAGTGAGTGGAATAATTTTTCAAAACGCTCCGCCAGGCCGAGGCGCTTCTGCTCCGATTGCGTCTTCAAGTATCCCTTCACCTCGGGCGGAACATCGGCGTCCTCGGGCTCGAAGAACGCCATCATCCTTCCCTTGAGCGACGACGCGCCACCGCCGAGATGCGGCATGACGAAACGCAGCCCGGGGAAGCGCGGCAGCACGCTCGCCATCACGCGCACGATAGCCTGGGTCGTCTCGAACGGCCGGAAGACGCAGCGGTCAAGATTGTAAATAGTGTCCGAGCCGGCGGGCTTGGACTGCGGATGAATCACGATCGGCAAATCATGGCGCTGGATACGCTCGTAGAGCGGGTTCATCACCGGATGGTCGAGCTGCACGTCGAGATGACACGCGAGCAGCGCGACGGCGCGCAAACCGAGCTCGTCGATGCCGCGCGCCAGCTCGCGCTCCGCCTGAGGCGGCTCATGGATCGGCAGGTGCATGGCGCCAACGAAGCGGTCCGGATGCTGGCGCGCGACTTCGGCGATGCCGTCGTTCAACATCCGCGCGACCTCCGCTCCCATCACCTGCACCTGATCGGTGAGCACCGCCGTCTTGACGCCGGCCTCGTCCATGACCTTGAGATGCGCGTCGAGGTCCTTGCGCGACGGATTGAGCGTCAGGCTGATCTCGTTCGTGACGATCCGCCGGCCTCCCGCTTGCGCGGCGAGCCGGTCGAACAAGCCCGCCGGCATGTAATGATGGTGAACGTCTACGATGAGCTCGGTCGAGACCATGATTACTCAGCGATCTCCTTGGCGAGCCGATCGGCGATGATGCTATAGACTTCCGGGCAGATGCCCAGGCCCAAATGGGTCGTTTCCACCTCCACGTGCTCGACCTGCGAGCAGTCGTTGTCGATGCAGGCCCGCCACGCGACGACGCCGTCCATGCGCGAATAGATGGCGGTCACCGGCGTCGTGAGCGAGACGCGATTGCGCATCTGGATCTGCGCCTCGATCGCGTCGATGTCGATGCCTCGGCGGCGAAAGGAATGGGCGATGACGGTGTACTTGGGGCCGCCCACCACCGGAGTTCCGAGCGTGATGACCTGACGCACGAGATCGGGACGCTCGCGCGCCGCCTCGCGGCCGAGGTATCCTCCCAGGCTCCAGCCGACGATGCGAACCTTTTGCCGCCCTTTGCGAGAGAAAGAGACCAGACGTTTGAGCACGCGCGTCAGCTGCTCCGATACATCGTCGGAATTTTTACGCCGTCCCTGACCGCGCACGCGATAGCCGAGAAGACGTAAATAGCTCTGCAGCAGCACCGTTGAAATGTCGCCGGCGCCGTAACCGGGCAGGACGAGGACGGGCTCGCCGCGCCCGCGCGGCTGGCGCGCGAGCGTGCGCATGCAGAGCAAGAGCCGCGGCAGCTCGAGCAGCCCGCGCGCCTCGCGCAACAGGCCGGAGCGCGGCGGAGGTTGAATCAATTCGATCGTCTTCGTAGTGGATTCCATTGCATCAGCCGTCGACAGAAGTCTTCATACCATACCGGGTGCGCACGAAGTTTACCATCTTCAAGCTCATGATGACCTGGCGATTTTGATTCAGCACCTCGACGAAGGAACGGACGATGCCGCGGATGGTAGGCGAGCGGCATGAAGCGCTTGCCGAAGCTCACCACCTCTTCAAGCTCCACCGCGATGGGACCGAATTCGTGCACCGTTCCGGGAACGTAATCTTCGAAGTAGCGGTTGCGACCGAGGTGGTGAAGCCGGACCGATTCATCCAGGAAGAAACTAGTCGAGAGGCCGGCCGGGAGTCAAGGACAACTGTCCAATCCCACAAGCACGCGGCGTGGGAAGTCGCGCGCGGCCTCAGCGGCCAGGCGCCGATGACGGAGGTGAAAGACCCGTGGCCTTTGGAGGAGGCGTAGGACCAGGGGTTCGACGGAGTGTGGAGATAAGAAGGTAGAACTTCAGGGGACTGTGAAAAGATTCCCGACCCTTTTTATTCTTTTTATTGCTCCACCCCTCTCTGCGAAATACGAGGGGTTGAGAAAGACAAGTCCAATTTTCAGGATTCGACCCCATCATGCCCTTAGGTAGGTTTTGGGGAACGAGGTAACCCACCCATCGTGGAAGATGCATCATTGTATGGCGCAATCCTCGAAGCCAGCGCTAATACCCCGGTAGACCTCTTCCCCCTTCACAAAGGCCCTTGCCACCACCTGTCCGATATCTCTGAAGACCATCAGTGACAACACATCGTCCAAGTCGCCCTCGATCTCTCTCCATCTCCCAGATAGGGGGCTAGGATCAGCGACGATAAAATCTGCATCTTTGCCTTGTTCAAGGCTCCCGATGCGTTCATCGAGTCCCAAAGCTGTCGCTCCTCTAATGGTTGCCATCGCAAGCATTTCTCGAGGCTGCACCCACTGAGGTTGCATATAAATTCCGTCACGCATAACGGATAAAAGAGAAGCGGAAGGAGCCGCGCCTATGTCAGAGCCTAGACCGACGGTGATTCTGTTCTGATGCATCTTTCTCAAATTCATTGTGCCGCTCTTCAGAAAAAAATTCGAACTCGGACAATAGGCCACTTTCGCACCAGACTCCCCGACGATTTTGAACTCGTCATCTTCAAAATGAATAGCATGGGCCAAGATTGTTCTTTCCCCAAGTAAACCCGCTGAATTATAGACGTCAACGTAATTTCGCCTGTGCGGAAACCGTTTCCGCACGAAGTCTACCTCCTCAAGTGTCTCCGACACGTGCGTTTGAATATACGCCCCATATTCTCTGGCAGCCGTTCCCGCCGTGATCATAAGCTGCTCTGAACAAGTTACCGCGAACCGGGGAGAAAAGGCATAATACAGTCGTCCGTCACTGGCTCCGTGCCACTTCTTGCACAGCGCAATGCTCTCTTCGATTCCAATGCGCCACTCTTGTAGCAGGCTCCTTGGAACCTCCCCACCTTCATCCATCAAAACCTTTCCAATTATTGCCCGGAGACCACTATTGGCGGCTTCTTCAAAGAGAATATCCGTCGCCTCGGCATGAACGGAGGAGAAAATAACTGCGGTAGTCGTCCCACAACTCGCCAGTTCATGCAGTAAGCGCTTTGCGGTGTTCCGCGCCAGATTAGAATCGCTGAACCGTGCTTCCACAGGGTAAATATGTTTCTTGAGCCAGGTCAAGAGACTGTCTGCGTACATACCCCTACAATCAAACTGTGGGAAGTGTAGATGCAGATCAACAAACCCGGGTAGAAGGAGCTGCGAACCAAAATCTACAACGGGCACACGCGCTGTAAAATCTAACCTTCGCTTAACATCCTCCCAGCACCCACAGTCGATAATACGACCATCCCCTCCAACTACCAGACAGCCGTGTCGAAATTCCTCACAGGACCCGTCCAATCTCGGGTTGACAATCCTACCTCGGTAGATTACGGGTTCGAATCTTGGATCTACCAACATTGAACCAACTTCTTTATAAAATTTGTAGACGACAAGATGAATTGCAAGAGATAAAAGCTGAAGAGGGCAGCTTCGATGATAAACAAGACTATCGTGCTCCTCAAATATAGCCTCTCACCCTTTACCCCGCATGAGGAAGCCTATCGAGTTGGATAGTCAAACTTTCATTTTCCGTAAAAAGCTTCGGCTCAATCGCTTTGGCAATCCCCACTGCTCCGCCAAGAAGGTTTGAGTAGAGTTTGATCCTCCCTCGGGAGTTAAGTGTGATAAGAAAAGTAATGCTCACAAGGATTAATCCGACAAACGAATTCCAAGGCAATTTGTCGAGTTTGTCATAGAGGACAACGCTCAAGGTAAGCGCACCGGTGATCATCGTTACGCTATCGGTGATCACCTTTACAATGATCCCGTCGAGACCCTGGATCGTGTCCCGGATCTTATTATAATAGGCGAGATCCTCGCTCGAATTTTCAGTAAGGAGAACTTTCGCCATACGCATTCCTCCCGTCAACCCCTGAGTCGTAATAACGGTAATAGAATACTTTGGAAGGGGTTTTGCAGTCAATACATATTAACCAGGCCTTCGGCAACAGGAAGAAAGGATGAAGGATGACCGCGGGGGGATGAAATAAAGAGAAGACAGCGGGGAATAGGCTGAAAACGAAAGCCGTGCCCGTGTTCGTTCTTCGACTAGCTCAAGACGCTGAGCGGAGCCGAAGTCTAGATCGTGCTCGTGGGCAGAGGTAAAAGACGGAAAAATATGGAGGATGGGCGATCGACCGGAAAACTTTTGGAGAAAGATCTAAATTAGGGGAATTCTACGACCGGAAAATGAATAACGAGCGCCTTGGACCATTTCGTGGGACTTTCCAAAATCTTCGCGATGCGTTTCCCGACTTCTGATCGTACCACCTTGGCGCCGCAGCGCGGACAAACGCCAGCGGGCACGTTGTCCAGCACGACTAGCTTCCCGCGAATCCAAAAGTCCTGGTTGATTCGTTTGCCCACAAGCTTGGCATCGCAGATTTCACATTTTCCGTAATTGAGATCCAGAGCCGCGTCGATAGCCTCGGTCTCCTTCTTCGCGCCCAGGATGCTCTTGACCCGCTTGATCTTTCGCTCGTCCAAATAGTAATTCTTCCGCTTCACGTTAGTTTTCATGACTCGCGCCTGTACGTATGTATTTCCATTTTATATGCAGCATCTTAGGCGTCAAGGGGCATTGAGGCAACAGGCGATAGTGAAAAGGATGAACTTTTGTTGACACCCGCTCTGTTGTCGAATAGTGTCGCGGAAGATCGCTCTAAAAACGGCGGCGTACAATGAGTCGAACACTGCGGATTCTGAATTTCGTAAGCGCCGCGCTGCTTTTCTTATCCGCCGCAGCCGCGCCGGCAGCGGAGTCGAAAGCCGATCCCATCGACCGGATCGAAGACAACAGCTTTCTCGTCGAAGAAGCCTACAACCAGGAACCGGGAGTCATCCAGCACATCTTTGTCGCCGTCTACTCCAAAGACTCCCAGCGGCGCGGGTGGGAATTCAACTTCACGCAGGAGTGGCCGGTCTTTTCTCAGGACCACCAATTTTCCTACAGCATCCCCTCTTTCCACACTCGGGAAGAAGGCGAAAACTTGCGGGGCATCGGAGACATTCTACTCAACTACCGCTACCAGGCTCTGTACGAAGGAGAGCGTTTTCCGGCGTTCGCGCCGCGGTTCAGCTTGATTCTCCCGAGCGGTAACCGCTGGAAAGGAACGGGCAACGGCGTGGTCGGCTATCAATGGAACCTTCCCTTCAGCAAAAAGCTTCCGCCGCTATTGGCCCTCCATGCGAATTTTGGACTCACCTATCTCCCCGGCGTGCGCGCCCCGTTGGACGCGGGAGGACTGTCGTCGAGGCGCTCGCTCGTCTCCCCCAGCCTGGGCGCGAGCGCCATCCTCGCGCTCACGCCGCGCGTTCATGCGATGTTGGAATGGGTCGGTAATTTCGATGAAAGCATCGACGGCGCAGGAAAAAAACAGCGCGACTTCGTATCGATGATCTCTCCGGGCTTCCGCGCCGCCGTCATCGATAAAGAGGAGCTGCAAACCGTCATCGGCGTCGCTCTACCAATCGGTGTTACGAGGGCCGCCGCCAACTTCGGCGTGCTGTTATATCTCTCGATCGAACACAAACTTTTTTAGCTGCGGCTTATCCATGTCTACCTTCTTCAAGTAAGCGCCTGAGCACAGAACGCCTCAACAGCTTCGCCAAGGATTTGGCGCCACCGGATCTGCGGGCGGGCGACCACGTCAGCGGCAGAAAGCGCCTAAAGATTCTTTATAGTTCGTCGATAAGACTAATGTAGAGTAGTCGGCGTCCCCCGCCCCTTATTAAGGTTAAAAATGCGGACCGAGTTTGCATTTACTCTCGCTCCTGAACATATCTCGACCGCCGTCGATCACATTCGGCGACGTCCAGTCCGTGCGATGCCCTCGGGAGGCCCCTGCGAATTGACGATCGAGCAGGCGGGCCTGCGCCACAACTCGCCAAACTGGGAATCAACGACGAAGTGGTCCGGCCTGATAAGAGTGGATGACTCGCACGGCGTCGTTCTGCTGCTCACCGACGATCTCTATTTCTACATCGTTCCCGATGCCGCATTTGAATCCGGAGAAGAAAAACAAGCCTTCCTTGCACATCTCCGCGAAAAAGTCGGCGCGGCGGCATTCGCTAAGCGCCGGCCACGCCTTCGAGGCGCGCGAACTTGAGGCAAACGATGGCGGCGTTCCTAGACAACCTGGCGAACGGCTTTCGCCTCGCTCTGTTCCTCCGGATTCGGGAAGATCGGCTGACGGTCGCGTGGTGGCAGATTGCTGCGTTCGGCCTCGCCGGCTGGTTGATTTCCGTCGTTTCCGCCGTCGCGACGATGCACCTGCACCCAGCGATGTTATTTTGGACCATTCCCTCGGCCGCGTCTGAGTTACCCGTTTTCGGGCTCGCGGCAATCCTTGCCGCCTACGTCATCGGCAGGAGTGATAGAACGTTGACCCTATTGCAAGCGTTTCTCATGATCAACGTGGCGATCCAATTGGCGGGTTCCGTCGCTTACGGCGCGGTCGGATCGTTCTTGAATCATACTGCGCTACGGCTAATCGGCGACGAGTACGCCATCATTCCGCAGCTCTGGCTTGCCATGGCTTGCGCCAAAACAACGGTATCCTTGTTTCCGAGCGCACGGCGTCGGGCGTCCATTGCCGCCGCCCTTTGCGCCGTCATGCTTGGCCTGCCGGCTATGGCGCAGTACGCCGAGCGCGCTTTCTTGCTGCAGACAGCCGAAGGGGAAGAAAGCGGATCGACAGATTACAAGGGGTTGGACGAAAGCGTGCTCTACGGGCAGTCCGGTGTTCTCGAACGCGAGCTTGCCGGCGCTCGGCCCGGCCGCCCGGGCGTGATCGACGTCTATTTCATCGGCATTGGCGGCTATGCCAACCAAGATGTTTTCATGAAGGAGGTCGACGCCGTGGACCGTCTCTTCCGCGAGCGGTTCGACGCCGAGGGAAAAACAATCCGCCTGGTCAACAATCGCAAAACCGTAGCCACATCGCCTCTCGCCAGCGTGACCAGCCTGCGCGCGTCGCTAAAGCGCGTGGCGGAGGTGATGAATAGGGACGAAGATATACTCTTCCTTTTTCTTACTTCGCATGGCTCGAAGGAGCACCGCTTGTCGCTCGACTTCTGGCCGGTGAAATTTCATGAGCTGGACCCGGCGACGCTGCGCGCCCTCTTGGACGACTCCGGGATCCGAAACCGAGTGGTCGTGGTTTCCGCCTGCTATTCGGGCGGATTCATCGGGCCCTTGAAGGATCAAAACACGCTCGTGATTTCCGCATCGGCCGCGGACAGGAATTCATTCGGGTGCAGCAACGAGGTGGAATGGACGTATTTCGGCAAGGCCTATTTCGACGAGGCGCTCAGGCAGACGCATTCGTTCGTCGAGGCGTTCGAGATCGCCAAGCTGGCCGTCGCCGAACGCGAGAAAAAAAACGGCTACAAGCCTTCCGAGCCCCAGATCGCTGTCGGCGAGGCCATCAAGCCGAAGCTCTCGACGCTGGAGCAACAATTGGGCGCCCTGGCAAAAGGATACAAGTAGCGTCCTCCTAATTTTTGCCCTTTGTCTGTTTACTTTCCGCTCCCCATCTCCTTCTTCAGCACCGGCAGGATGATCCCGAGCATCAGAAGGACGGCAACGACTACTCCGCCCGTGATAAGATACGAATAGCGCTCGCTCCACGGAACCTGAGCCTCTTCGGGCTTGAGAGTTTCGATAGCGCCGTGATTCACTTGCGGCAGCGTGGCGATATCCATCCCCGGGACCAGGCGCGCGAAGTCATACGCCGCCGCGCCGGCTTTACCGTTTCCTCCGTAAAGAGTGTATTGCGCTCCAGCCTGCGCCTTGAAAAGCAGCGCGCAGGTGCGGCGCTTGACCGCGACGTCTTTGATCTCCAACGGGCTGTCGTCACGATTTAAAATCGTGACGCGCAGATAGCGATACGCGGCGTGGGGAATCGCGGCTTCGGTCATCTCCGAGATTTTGCCCTGATATTCCCGACGATAGAATTGTCCCTGCGCAACCGAGCTCCAGGGGGTCTCTCTCTCTTCCGCGCGCCACGCCTCCTCGGTGCGGCGGTAGATCTTATGCGTGATCGTATTCCGTCCTTCGATCGTGTAAGCGCGATCGAACCGGGCGTTCTCGATGGCGAGCGCGACGCTTTGCAGCGGCAAGTTCCGGAACCCGAGATCGAGCGTGATGACGGTCGAGCTGGTTTTTTTGTCCTGCTCGATGTTTCGGCTGACGACCTGGACTCGGGCGAGTTGCGGCTCGCCGGCCGGCTCCTCGTAAAAAGCGTTTGCCCCGTTGATCTCGACGCGCTCGGGATCGTCCGCCATATTCTCCACCGTGAGCCGGAGATAGCGAAAACTGTTTTCGGGAAAGGCGAGCGTATCGAGCCGGAGCGACTGGCCCGGCACGTGAGCGTCGAAAAGAAAATTCCGCTCCTGGACGGTCTCCCAGGTTCGTCCATCTTCTCCGCCTTCGATCGTCACCCGGCGCCGGTAATTTTGTCCGGACAGATCGACCTTCAGCTTGTTCTTGAGCGCGCTTTCGCCAAAGTCCAGAACGACGCGCGAAAAACGCTTGGGCGTGAACGTCCGGTTAATAATCTGGACCGGGCGCATGACCGTCGTAGCCGCCGCGGTCGTGCGACCGCATTGAACGACGTGCGGAACCAACGCCGCGCCCTGGTCGACGAGACGGAGATCGTGCGGCGGAATCAGCAGCCGATCGTAGAGCGCTTCATCCAGAGGCAGCGCCGCCATGCCGCCGGTCTCCTGGGGGCGGGCGAGCGTCGCGCGCCAGCCCCACTCTTGCTGATCGAGCTGGGCGGTCAACGTGTCGGGACCAACGAGGCCAAGGAGGAGGGCCGCCGCGGCAAGGAAATGTCTCACGACGCTCCTTCCCTTGGCGCCGGCGGGATTTCCGCGTTCGGTTCAAGCAGGCCCTTGGCGAACTTCTGATAGAGATACGCGGCGACGATGAGAAGCACTCCGGTGGCGGCAAACGAAAGTATCCGGTAGACGGGCTGCAAGATCGCCATGTCTATCACCAGCAGCTTGACCACGGT